>NZ_QUDZ01000011.1:49170-85481 GCF_003477765.1 Eubacterium sp. AF34-35BH | reverse complement strand
ATAACCATTCTTTATACTTTCTGTTACATCCGACAACTTACGCTGTTCCCAAGGTTCAGTAAATCCTTTAAATCTTATTTTTGGTATATCTGCCATATTTTACACCTCCTCTAAGACTTTTATGAATTCTTCTACTGATTCTCTAGTTTCATCGCTATCAAAATTTAGGTCTTTTAACATACTTAACAGCATATTATTACCCTCTTTTATTTCTTTATCTGTATCTCTTATTCTCAGCGTAAGTGCTTTTAAATCAATCTCTGGTTCTTCTTCTGAAGTATCTACATATCGTGGTATATTCAAGTTATAATCATTTTTCACAATGTCTTCATAAGATGCAAGGTATGCTTCTTTCTCTACACTTTCTCTGTTATTATATAATTCAAGAACACGATCAATATGTTCTTCTTTCATAACATTCTGCTTTTTCTCTTTTTCATACAAATTTGATGCATCTATAAACAACACATCTCGTCCATCACGATGCTTTTTCAATACTACAATACATGTTGGAATTGAAGTATTATAAAACATATTTGATGGCAAGCCAATTACCGCATATATAGAACCATTTTTCAAAAGTGTTTCTCTTATTGTTCCTTCTGCTGCTCCTCTAAATAAAACTCCATGTGGTAAAACAATCGCCATTGTTCCTGTCTGTTTTAAATGATAAAATCCGTGTAATAAGAATGCATAATCTGCTTTTGATTTTGGTGCAAGCTTTCCACCATAATCCATAAATCTTTCATCTTGTTTAAATCCTTCTGCTGCAGACCATTTTGCAGAATATGGTGGATTCATTGTAACTACATCAAATTCTGTTTCTTCATCAGTTGGCCAGTCTGCATCTAATGTATCAGCATTTCTTAAGTGCTGATTTTCCGGCAAAACTCCATGCAAAAACATATTCATTCTTGCCAAATTATAAGTTGATGGCATAAGTTCCTGTCCATAGTATTTTATATAATCCGGTTCTTTTGCATAATTTTTGCAGCTCAGCATTAATGATCCTGAACCCATACAAGGGTCATATACCTGTAATCCTTTTTTATCTTCCTGTCCTGTCATTGCAATTCGACATAGTATCTGTGCCGGACCATGTGGAGTATAGAATTCCCCTGCCTTTTTTCCTGTTTCAGAAGCAAACTGTCCTATTAAGTATTCATATGCATTTCCTAGCACATCGCCTTCTGTATGTATTAAATCTGCACCATCTAACACTTTTATCACTTCTGCTATTGTTGCACTCTGTTTTTGGTCTCCGGTTCCAAGCCTGTTTGAATACAAATCAACATCTGCAAATAATCCATTAAATAATTCGTCTGATTCCTGAATTCTATTAAATGCTGACTGTAATTTTTCTCTGTTGAAAGAATTGTTTTTAGCATCTTTCAATATGCTTACATATGTCATATCAGGGTCCAATGTATAACGTAATGATTCTTTCAATTCTGCCAATAGTTCTTCGGCATCTTCACTATTCATTACATCCTCATAAACTTCCTGTGCTTCTTCTAAATCATCTGGTGTTTCATCGTTTAATAAATCATATACTTTTGATAAATATGAATCTGATAAATACTTATAAAATACTAATCCTAATAAATAAGTTTTGTATTCATTTGCATCCATCTTACCTCTTAATACATCTGCTCCGCTCCACAAAACCTGCAACAAATCTTTTCCTTCTGCCATTTTAGTCCTCCTATATTTTTAGTAAATCAAATAATTATTTATTCATTTTTATCACATTGTAAATATTTATTAATTATATTATAAGTGGCTATTTTATACAACTTTTGCATTGTTATATTTGCCTCCTTATTTATACATTATTTCATTATTTGTACTGTCATTTTCCATTTCAGCTACACAATAATTCTAATTCCAATAACTTCTTTAAAATTTAATTTCATCTACTGGTTTTACTAATTTACACAGAATTCCTCTTGGCATTTTGTAAAGCACTTTTCCAACTGCTGTGTCGCCAATTTTGTCATAAATTCGTCCTGCACTATATGACTCGCCAATGACTGTACTACAACTATTTGCCACATGCCCAACTTTTCCAATTCCCGGCATTTTTACAAGAATTGCTTCGTGGTCATATTTGTTGTCCGGTTCTTTCTCAAGAAGCACTTCCATATCCTTTTCAAAAAATTCGTCACCTTCAAAAAATCCTGTTCCTGTAATTGTAAAATAAATCTTATTTTCCATCTTTTTTTCCTCCTTTATAGCTGCTATTTTTCCTTTTATGACTCCATTTTCTCACATTCACTGTCCCTTTTTCAGGACTCGATTCCGCTATTTTTTCGAATTTAATTGCAATTTAAACTGCTAGTTTTTCCATGCTACTACTTTTGCAAACTAGCAGTTACCTTTGCAAAAGTGTATATTTTAAGTAGTCTTTGTTTGATCAGAAAGGAGGCTTTTATGCCAAAACAATTATCCTTATCTGAACGAATAATTATTGAACGTATGATTAGTAAAGACTACTCTTTTGCCTCTATTGGTAGAAATCTTGAACGTTCAGCTTCTACCATTTCTAGAGAAGTAATTAAATATCGATGCTTTGTTGATAGAATTCCTCTCCCTGGCGAGAATGATTGTACTCACAAAAACTCTTGCCTAAAGAATTCTATCTGCGATGATGTTGGAGTACATGGATGTTATGGATATCGTTGTAAGCGATGTCCTGAAGATCGTATATGCACAAATATTTGCGCTTCTTATGAATCTTCTCAATGTCCTCTTTTAGATAAACCTCCTTATGTCTGCACTAATTGTTCTATGCTTAAACAATGTAAACGTAACAAGGCTTACTATACAGCTCACAGAGCTGATGCTGCTCATCACAAAAGCATTCGCAATGCTCATTCCGGTGTCAGAAAAACTCCATCTGAATTAAGAGCAATTGCTGATATAATTGAACCTCTTATTGCTAAAGGTCAATCTCTAAATCACATTTGTGCTACGCACTTAGATGAATTAGGTATATCAGAGAGAACTCTCTATAATTACATTGACCAGGGTGTTTTTAAGGTTCGTAATATTGACCTTCCTAAAAAGGTTGTTTACAGGCAACGTAGACCTAAAAAGGTTCTTACCAAGCTTGAATACCAATATAGACAAGGTCGCACCTATGAAGATTTCAAATCCTTCATGGAAGCAAACCCAGATCTACCTGTTGTAGAAATGGATACTGTAAAGGGTGGTCGTAATAAGGGAAAAGTATTTCTTACTATGATTTTTAGAAGGACAGGTTTTATGCTTATCTTTCTAATGAACGATGGAACTCAGGATAGTGTAATTCAGATTTTTGATTCCTTAACTGAGATTCTTGGAGTCTCTCTATTCAAGAGATTATTTCCTGTTATCTTGACCGATAACGGCGTTGAATTCAAAAATCCTCAAGCACTTGAACACACAAGAACAGGACTTTCCAGAACTCGTGTATTCTTTTGTGATCCTCAAGCTTCGTGGCAAAAACCACAGGTCGAAAACAACCATCGTTTAATACGAAGAATACTTCCTAAAGGTGTTAGTTTTTCACCCCTCACTGTTGCTGACGTAACGTTAATCTCTTGTCATATAAACAGTGTTCTTCGTGAAAATTTAGATAACAAAACACCTTTTGATTTAATGGACTCCAAAGACGTGAAAAAGTTATTGTCTTTGCTACAACTTTCACCTATTCCACCCGATGAAGTTACTTTGAGTCCAAAGCTACTTAAGCGTTAATTAACATTTTAATTGATCAAACAAAGACTCCCATATCTTTTAAAGAAGCGGGGTTGCAGTTATTTTTTCAAAACTAATGCTATGCCGCTTATTAACTATGCACGAAAATATAGCAAAACAATAACTTTTTTATTATTATACACCATTTAAAGCTCAATTTTCACCCCATTTAAGGTTTAAAAAATTTGGTGTCAATATGTTCGTGCAGTTACTTTTTCATTTAAAGAGAAAAATAGAAAAAATCTCGATTTTTTTTTATATTTTCGAAAAATTTTCTCAGTTTCTATAGATTTATTTCTTATATGTTATATAATTAATATATGACTATTTATCATTAATAAAGAATGGAGGTGTACAATTATGAAATTTATGAAAAAATTAGGCGTTATTGCTCTATCGCTTGCGTTAGTCATAAGCATGAATACAAGCGTTTTTGCTAAGGCTAGTTGGCATGATTACATAGGTTTTGATGGAAAGCCTGGTCATACCTGGTATGAAGCCGCTGATGGAAAAGTAGTCGGTATTGCAAAAAACAAATGGACTGCCAAATTAAAAACTATCGGTTGGGGTGGTGTCTGGGGTGCACAAATATTCCAAGATGTCAATATAACAAAAGGACGGAAATACAGAATAAAATTTAAAATGAAATCAACTGACATTAACAAATGGGTGGTTATTAAAATTGCAAAAAAAGACAAAATAGCATACGTTAAATGGATTCATTTAAAGAAAGGTAAATATACAAAAATAAACGAAACTTTTGTTGCCAAAAAGAACGCATCACAGATTTACTTTGGCATTGGTGGTGAATTTGGTGATCGTGATGACGAAAAAGATATTTACGACTACCTAAAGAAAAGACCTAGCGACGGCAAAAGTAATGTTGCGGAGAAATCCACTAAAATACTTCTTCGAAAGTATTCCCTTAAACCTGCAACAAAAGTAAAGCCAAGCAAAACCTACTGCAGATGCGGTTGTCCATATTGCAAATAATTGAATTGTATCTGCAAATTATGTTATACAAAAGCGACTAATCCGAAGTCAAACTTCGAATTAGTCGCTTGTTATTTTATTCTATTAAATCTAATATATCCTGCTCGCTCCAATATATTTTATCATGGTTCAACCTGAAAAACACCCAGAAACGATTTTTGCTACGTTGTTAAATATATATCAACACTTTTTAGATAAAATCAAATTCACCTTTATGTTAAACTCCTATTACTATTTACACAATTAAATTCTAAAATACAAAACTATATTTTTAAAATATAATATACTTACCAGGGGAACCAAGGGGGCGACATGGCTATCCGTCTACTCACATAGAGAAAGGCGGTGATAATATGAGTACATACGAAGAGTTATCTCTAATTATTTCAACTGTTGGATTAGTTATTGCTATTCTAATGTACCACGACAATAAAAAATAGTCGTCCTTGTTCTCTGGTATAAGTAGGACGACTATTTTTTAGTTTCCAATAGACCGAGACGGCTAGCCTTGACCTAGCTTTCGGTTCTCTTGTTAAGTACATTATATCAAATCAAAGTTTTAATTCAATAAAATTTGTCACTAATATGTCACTCACTTGTCACTCACGAGTCCGAATCAACCATTATTAATGATTTTTTTAAATAAAGAAAAACCCCGAAAAGCCTATGTTTTCGGGGTATTCTTGTATATTTGATTTTTTCCACAAATTATCTCTTGCTGAACTGTGGAGCACGACGAGCTGCTTTGAGACCGTATTTCTTTCTTTCTTTCATTCTTGAATCTCTTGTTAAGAATCCAGCCTTCTTTAATGCAGGTCTGTTTTCAGCATCAGCCTGTACTAATGCTCTAGCGATACCATGTCTGATAGCACCAGCCTGTCCTGTGTATCCACCGCCATGAACACTAACTTTGATATCGAACTTGTCTGTTGCACCGATTGTTTCAAGTGGCTGACGAACGATAACCTTTAATGTTTCAAGACCAAAATATTCATCAATATCTCTTTTATTAATTGTTATATTTCCATTTCCAGGCATTACATATACTCTAGCAACACTGCTTTTTCTTCTACCTGTTCCATAATACTTTTCTGTAGCCATGTTATTTTCTCCTTTCAGTTAACTAAAATGTTAATTCTTCTGGTTTCTGAGCTGCATGTGGATGCTCTGCTCCAGCATAAACAAAAAGTTTCTTAATCATGCTTCTTCCTAAAGGTCCCTTTGGAAGCATTCCCTTAACTGCAAGTTCAATAACGCTTTCAGGTTTCTTAGCAAGTTTTTCTTTAAGAGTAACTTCTTTCATACCACCAACGTATTCTGAATGATGATAGTAAATCTTCTGTTCTAATTTCTTTCCTGTTACCTTAATCTTGTCTGCGTTTGTAATAATTACATAGTCACCTGTGTCGATATGAGGTGTGAACTGTGGTTTGTTCTTTCCTCTTAAAATCTTAGCAACTTCTGATGACAAACGTCCTAATGTATATCCTGTAGCATCAACTACATACCATTTTCTCTCAATATCTGCTGGACTAGCCATATATGTTTTCATTGGTTTACCTCCTGAAATTTTGCTTATCTAAATTCTTTAATTCATTTCATGTCCGTACCGGGGCTTTGGCTAAGACACAAAAAACTAACGTGCATAACACGTCACAATACTGATGTATTATACAATAACTAAATTTACGTGTCAACACGATTTTTTCAATTTTTATACAATTTTTCTGCCTGAAGTGAAAAGTTTATTTCCACTTTTAGTATCTTGAAGTGGATTTTAGTCTTTCACTTATTTCCAAATATTTCATTCCACTATTCCTCATACTCAATTCCTATTAATGTTAAACCTCTTGCGGGAGCTTTTGGTCCTGCCATGTATCTGTCTTTTGAATCAAGTATTTCTTTTACATGTTCAGGCGGATAGACTGACAATCCTACCTTTAGCAGGGTTCCCACTATTATTCTAACCATGTTGTAAAGGAATCCATTTCCACTTATTTTTATACTTATAATATCATTTTCTTTTGACACATCCAAAGTGTAAACTGTTCTTACTGTGGTTTTTACCTGACTTCCTGCTGAACAAAAGCTTGCAAAATCATGTTCTCCTACAATGTATTCTGCTGCTTTTTTCATTTTATCCACGTCCAATGGTAGATATACAAAATGAGTGTACAATCTGTTTAACGGATCAGGAAATCTTCTATTTAAAATTTTGTATTCGTATGTTTTAGTGCTATTGCAATATCTTGGATGGAAATCCTGTGGCACTTTCTCGGACTTCTGAATTCTTATGTCATCAGGTAGTCTTTGGTTAAGTGCAAAAGAAATTTTCTCTGCCGGTATTTTTGTGTCGGTATCAAAAACTGCCACATTAGCAACCGCATGAACTCCTGAATCGGTTCTACTTGCTCCAATTACCGCAATATCCTCTTTTAAAAGAGAGGATAATTCTCTATTTATAATTTCTTCAACGGTTATTCCGTTTTTTTGAATTTGCCAACCACAATAGTTGGTTCCATCGTAGGAAATAATTAATCTGACTCTCTTCATTTTTCTATCTTTCTATTATCAACTATACAATTCTCATTGAATATACAAATCTTATTTATCAGCATACTTGCTATTCAACATCAAAGTTCTATATATCAATATACCTGCTATTCAATATAAAAGTTCTATATATCAATATACCTGCTATTTAACATCATAGTTCCATATACTAATTTATTTTCTGTACTTGATTTCCACATTATATATTTCAAACTCAAATCACATAAGTAACAACACATAAACTTGCTACAATTAACACGTAACTGCCATACGCCATGTAATCACGCTTAGCGTATTTTAGTGGTTTCATCTTTGTTCTATCGCCACTGTGATAACATCTGGCTTCCATTGCTGTTGCCAGGTCAATGGCTCTTCTAATTGACGAAATAAACAAAGGTATAAGAATTGGAATAAGGCTTTTTGCCTTCTGCAGTATGTTTCCTGTGTCAAACTGTGCGCCTCTTGCTTTTTGTGCCTTTGTTATTTTTTCTGTTTCTTCCATTAATGTTGGTATGAATCTTAATGCCAGTGACATAATCATTGCAATTTCATGTACCGGAAATCTTATAACTTTTAGAAAACCAAATGATTTTTCCAAGCCGTCAGCTAAGTCATTTGGTGTTGTTGTAAGTGTCATTACCGAAGTACAAATTACCAGATAAACCAGTCTTATTGCTATAAAACCGGCTTTTATCAAGCCTTCTTTTGTTACTGTTAATGCCCATATTGAAAATAATTCTTCTCCCGGTGTCATAAACACGTTCAATACGGCACTAAAAAGTAGAATAAAAAGAATTGCTCTTACTCCTTTTAATAATTTTCCAAAGGGTACTTTTGATGCCTTGATTATCGCTGCCATAAATACCGTAAATAATATATAGCCCAGAACACTATCAAGTAAAAATAACATAACGATAAAAACCATTGTGCCAAATAATTTTACTCGAGGGTCTAATTTGTGTATTATTGAATTTTCCGGATAATATTGTCCTATTGTTATATTTGCCATTTCTTCTTCCTAAATTAATTGTAATATCCTTATATTTACTAACCTATAATTTGTAATATGCTTATACTTACTAACTTATAATTTCAAAAATCTAAAACTTATTATCATTTGCTTTAAGATTATTAACATCTTTATCTGACTGGCTATTCGCCTGATAAACTCGAATATACTACTTAATCTATCTGACTGGCTATTCGCCTAATACATTCAAGTATACTACTTAATCAATCTGGTGGATTATTCTGTCATTTATTGCTTTATTTTCCAAGTGCCTTTAAAATATTTTCTTTAGCATCTTCTACATTGATTATGTTTTCGTCCACATCCAGCCCGTTTTCTTTTAGCTGATGCATAATATAAGTTATCTGTGGAGCTGCCAAACCGATTTTTTCCAGTTCCTTATAATGTTTAAATACTTTTTTCGGTGTGTCATCAAACATTACGCTTCCGTTATTCATTACAATGATTCTTTCAGCGTAATTTGCCACGTCTTCCATGCTATGAGAAACGAGAACAACTGCCATGCCTTTTTTCTTATGAAGATTTTCGATGCAGTTAAGAATCTTATCTCGTCCTGCCGGATCAAGACCTGCTGTTGGCTCATCCAAAATCAAAATATCAGGCTCCATTGCCAAAACACCGGCAATAGCCACTCTTCTTTTCTGCCCGCCTGACAGTTCAAATGGCGATTTATCAAAAAGTTCTTCCTTGACACCTACAAGACTCAAAGCTTCTTTTGCCTTATTGATTGCCTCTTCTGTTGACAAGCCCTGGTTGTTTGGTCCGAAGCATACATCTTTAATTACTGATTCTTCAAATAACTGATGCTCAGGGTACTGAAATACCAGCCCTACTTTGCATCTTAGCTGTCTTAAATCAAAATCTTTGTCATATATATTTTTCCCGTCAAAGTAAACATTACCTTCAGTTGCTTTTTCCAAGCCATTAAAATGCTGTATTAATGTTGATTTGCCAGAACCGGTGTGCCCGATTATCGCAATAAATTCACCTTTTTCAATTTCTAAATTGATATTCTTTATTGCTGCTGTTTCTGAAGTTGTTCCTTTTTCATAAATATAACTTACATTTTCTAATTTTAAAGACATTCTATTTCTCACTTTGCTTTTTTTATTTCATTAACAAGTTCGTCTATGCTTAATATACCTTCATTTATATTTAAACCGCTTGTTCGTAACAAATGACCTAACTCTGTAACCTGCGGCACTTCCAAACCGATTTTTTTGATTTTATCTACTTTACTGAAAATCTCTCTTGGAGTTCCTTCCATAATTAACTTTCCGTCATCCATTACAAAAACTTTATCTGCTCCAATTACTTCGTTCATGTGGTGGGTAATTAAAATAATTGTTATATTCTTTTCCTTATTTAATGTATGAAGTGTTTCAATAACTTCTTTTCTGCCTACAGGGTCGAGCATGGCTGTGGGTTCATCTAAGACTATACACTGTGGTTCCATGGCAATTATTCCGGCAATTGCCACTCTCTGCTTCTGACCTCCTGAAAGTTTAAGAGGGGACTTGTGTCTGTACTTTGTCATGCCTACAGCCCCCAACGCCTTCTCTACTCTTTTCCAAATTTCGGCTGTTGGGACTTTCAGGTTTTCAGGGCCAAATGCCACATCCTCTTCAACCATTGTTGCAACAATCTGATTGTCAGGATTCTGAAACACCATTCCCGCGTTCTGTCTTATGTCCCAAAGAAGTTTTTGATCCTTTGTGTCCATACCATCTAAAAATACTGTTCCCTCAGTTGGAGCAAGTAGTGCATTAATATGTTTTGCCAAAGATGATTTTCCTGAACCGTTATGGCCTAATACTGCAATAAACTGTCCTTTTTCCACATCTAAAGACACATTATCAACAGCTCTCAATGTGGTTCCCTCTTCTTCGTCAACGAAGTCATGTGTTAAGTTTTTTATCTTTAACATTTCCATAAAAGTCATCTGTTCCTTTCATATATAAGTAATGCTTTTTGATGGTCCGAACCTATTTTATTCTATTTATACATATTTTGCAACTTGGATAATTTAAAACTAATTTATTTACACTACTTTTTTCTTTTTAACACTATTTCTCTTTCTTCTCCACAATGGTTAAAAAAAATTTTATATTTTACAACTTCAATACCTTAAAAACATTTCACTTTTTTTCTTATTTGTGCTATCTTAATATTTGTTCTATTTCACATTTGGGAGGATTATTATGAACGCTAAAATCAAAGATTTATTTTTAAAAATAAGAAGATACATATCTGTTCACAGATATACCTTATATTTAATTATTCCATTTCTTTTAATGGACATTTTTACAAGGGCGTTTGGTTATGCCATAGGGTATTTCCCAACCTTTTATCCTGCACCTAATATTTTTACTTTGGTTTGGATTTTCCTATTTATTGGAATCATAACCTGTCTTAAAGGAAAAGGTTGTAGCATTGCTTACTGGGTGCTTTTTATTTTGGCATACGTATTGTTTTTAACTAACACTGTTTACTACTCATTAACAGGTTTTTATTTTAGCTTTAACTTAATGCTTATGGCAAGCGAGGGTAGCTCTTATATTGTTGATACAATTATTCACGCCAATCCTATAATTTACGTTGCGGCAGTTATTATTCTTATAATAGCAATAATTGTTTTCAGAAAGTTTTCTCCAAAGAGAGATTTCAGACCTAAAAGACTGCTTGTTATTTTTGTTATTTTTATTGTTTTGCATTTAGCTGCACCTTTAGGTTTAGGTTTTGCTAACAGCCATTTAAAATGGAGCAGTTTTAAAAATCCTAGAAATGTTTACAACAGCTACAGTGACAGCAATAAAAGTATGAGAGTTTCAGGTTTGTACGAATATTCTTTTAGGAACTTTTATATTACTTTCGTTAAGCCTAAAGAAAAAATTAATTCTAAGGACAAAGCGTTTTTGGACAGCATTTACAAGGCAAAAGATACAAAAACAAGTGATAAATATACAGGTATGTTCAAAGGAAAAAATGTTATTTTCCTACAGTTAGAGGGTATGGACACATGGCTTTTAACTAAAAAAACAACGCCTAACTTATATAATTTAAAGAAGAATTCTATTGATTTTAAAAAGCATTATTCAATATATACCGGTGGTGGTTCAACTTTTAACTCAGAATTTGCAGTTAATACCGGGTTCACAACTCCTGCTTCTTATACTGAAAATGTTTATACGCTAAATACGAACACAAACAACCACACAATGGCTAAGCTGTTTAAAAATGAAGGCTATTCTGTAAATGCTTTTCATATGAACACTTCAGGTTTTTACTCGAGAGGTATTAATTACAAGAGTTGGGGCTATGACAACTATTTTGGTTTAAAAGATATTGGTCACTACAGCGACTTGGATTATGAACTTGACCGACAGCTTATTTTAAATAAAACTTTCTACAATCAGATGTTTAAACAGAAAGGTAAATTTGTGGATTATATTATTTCATATACACCACATACTCCTTTTACAACAAGTAAGGAAGTTGGTAAGCTTGTTGCCGAAAACAAGTACGGCAAGGGGAATGTTCCTGATTTAAGCGAGGAAGAATCGGCTAAACTTATGGTTGGCGAAACTGATTATATGGTTGGTCTTCTTATTCAGGCACTTAAGGATAACGGTTTGTACGATAACACAGTTATAGTTGCCTACGCAGACCATTACCTTTACACAATTAATGACAAAACTGTTTTGGACAAATATAAAGATACACAGGGCAACTTAATTAACAACACTCCATTCTTTATTTGGAGCAGCGACATTAAATCCCAGTCATTTAATAAAGTTACAATGCAGATGAACATCCTGCCTACTGTCCTTAATTTGTTTGGAATTGACTATAATAGCAATTATTATTTGGGAACTAATGCATTGTCACCTAAATACAAAGGGCTTGCTTATTTCAGCGATTATTCCTGGTACGACGGTAATGTGTATGTCGAAAACGGCGAAGTTGTTAACGGAAAGAAAATTTCCAAAAAGAAACTTGAAGAAACAAGCGACAAGGTAAACAAATTATTTAGAAAAAATGACTTAACACTGAAATATGATTACTTCAAAACACTTGGAAAATAATTTCCTATAAGAATATATAATAAAAAACAGTTGCGACATTTACGTATCAAGTACGTGCCTGTCGCAACTATTTTTTTATGCACCTTCTTCAATATCCTCAATTGTAACTTTACTGTTATGAGGTATCGGCTTCCATTCAACTTTCTTAAACAAGGCTACATACTGAGTATATCGTTGGATAATATCAAATGTAGGCCATGTGAAACAATAAAGAATTTTACGCCATATACTGAATTTTGGTATCCTCTTGTATTCTATTATAAAAATGTACACTGCAATCCAAATATTAATGAAATATTTGCATATTCTATAGAAAATTCTTGCCCATATAACAAGTAACAGGCTTAGTCCATAGGATTTCCAACCTGGAGCCAATGTAATGCTTATATTTCCAAAAATGTGTTTACACAAAGTTGCTATATAACTGTCTCCATTGAAAACCCAGAAAGTTGCTCCTATTTTCCATACAATAAATGGATAAAGAATAAGTTTGGTCAATATCCATTTTGCTATGTATACAATGTTTTTTGGCACTAACTGTGCAAATGTATCAAAGGACATAAATCTATGTCTTATTGTTCTCCATAAATAGTCATACCAGGCATCATCTTCTTTATGCTCTGTATGCTTATCAACAAAGATGTTTTTAAACAATCCCCAGCCACTTTCTGCAAACGCCTGTAGATGCCCCTTGGACCATCTTAAACGCTGACGAAGTGCCACTTTCAAGCTTATTGGCTGTTCATCATAGAAAATGGCGTCGTTATTATATGATATTTCATAGCCCTCAACTACACAATCTGCAGTTAAAGATCTATCTTCAGTTAAAGATGTATATTTCCAACCATCTTTAACTATTTCATTTGAAAACAAAAATCCTGTTCCCTGAATATTTGTTGCCAAATGTAAAAATGAACGTGCCCTATGTCTCCATCTGATTGAACGTAACCAATGAATTGCATAAGTTGAAGCTATCCAGCTTTCTGTCCAGTTTTTTGTACTTCTATACGAAGTAATGATTTTTTCTCCTGCATCGAAAGAATCATTCATTCTGGAAATATAATCTTTTTTCAGAAGGTTATCTGAGTCAAAAATAAAATATCCTTCAAAAGATTGTATGCCATAATCCTTTTCAATCTGCTCAAATCCATATTTTAACGCAAAACCTTTTGTTCTCTCATCAGGATTAAAATGTTCATAGCAAATTGCACCATTTTCTCTTGCTACCTTTGCAGTATTGTCTGTACAATTATCGGCTATAACAAATATTGTAACCAGCTCGCTGGGATAATCCTGCTTCTTAATACTGTTAATCAGGTTCTTAATTACAGGCTCTTCATTTCTAGCCGGTATTACAACTGCATACTTGTGATTTTTCTTAGCCGGCTGGAACTTTCTTGTTACCAACAAACTTATTATCATATAAGGTTTCTCATGTATAACTAAAATACTCATAAAAATAGTTATTATCCCACATATAGCCAATGTTGGTGAGTAAATGCTACACATAAAATTTGCTATTTTGTTTATTACTATTATTGTATTTATTTCCATGTATTTTCCTTTCTTAAGTGCAAACTTATTATATTATACTAACAAGTCTAACAAAATACTAGAGGAAAATTATTCTCTCCTTATTTGCTTTTTATTTATATATATTGAAATGTATTATTTTATTTTCCTAATTTTATAATAAAAAAATAAATCTCCTTCTACCTTTTATAACTAAGTAAATGTATTTTTAATTTTGGTGTGTCTTTGTAATTTTGCAGACAATAAATTTTAGTTTTATTGTCTTGATTCAATTAAATTACAAACCAAAAAGAGAAGTATAGACGCATACAGCACTTATACTTCTCTTTTTATAATATTAAATCGCTTCGCTCAAAGCTTCGCAACTAGATTAATTCAAGTAATACTTCCATAGCTGCATCACCTTTACGCTGGCCAATCTTTACGATTCTTGTGTAACCACCGTTACGATCTGCATACTTAGGAGCAATTTCGTCAAATAACTTATTTGTTAAGTCTACCTTCTTAGCATCTTTCTTCTTTCCAGTTTCATTATTTGTTACTGTGTAAAGAACTTTATTCATCTGACGTCTTGCATGAAGTCTTGAAGGCTGATCTTTCTTAATAGTTTTCTTTACTTCATCGAAAACTGTTACTTTCTTGCCATCAACAACTTCTTTGACTCTCTTACCATCTTTATCTAAACGAGCAACCTTTGCTGTTACTTCAACTTCATCAAAGTTATCTTTTTCCTTAACTGCTAATGCAATAAGACCTTCTGCAACTTTTCTGATTTCCTTAGCTCTTGTTTCAGTAGTAACAATCTTGCCGTTATTTAAAAGACTAGTAACCTGACCTCTAATTAAAGCTTTTCTCTGACTTGAAGTTCTTCCAAGTTTTCTATAACCTGCCATTTTCTTACCTCCATAATGCTAACAAACTCTAGTTTATTAGTTTTCGTCGCTTGGTTTCAATCCAAGGCCGAGTTCTTTTAACTTAGCAAGTACTTCTTCTAATGACTTACGACCAAGGTTTCTAACCTTCATCATATCATCTGAAGTCTTATTTACTAATTCCTCAACTGTATTGATACCTGCTCTCTTCAAACAATTGTATGAACGAACTGATAACTCTAATTCATCAATGTTCATTTCTAACACTTTATCAATTTCATCATCAACTGGTTCAGCGATAACTTCAATGTCCTTTGTAGTTTCTGAAAGGTCAATGAATAATTTTAAGTGTTCACAAAGAACTTTTGATGCTAAACTTACAGCTTCATCAGTATCTAATGTACCATTTGTATATACATCTAATGTAAGCTTATCAAAATCAGTAACCTGACCTACACGAGTATTTTCAACAGCCATATTAACTCTTTCTACTGGTGTGTAGATTGAATCTACAGCAATAACTCCAATAGGTAAGTTATCGTTTTTATTCTTATCTGAACTTACATAACCTCTTCCCTTAGTAATGATTAACTCCATACTAAGTTTGCTATCAGCACCACCGTTAAGTGTTGCAATAACCAAATCAGGGTTTAAAATTTCAATATCAGAATCTACCTGGATATCGGCAGCTGTAACTACCTGGTCGCCAGTAACATCAATATGAGCAATTTTAGGTTCATCTGTTGCACTGGTATTCTTAATTTCTAACTGCTTTATGTTTAAAACTATTTCTGTAACATCTTCCTTAACTCCTGGAATTGTACTAAATTCATGAAGAACTCCGTCAATCTTAATCTGACTTACAGCAGATCCAGGTAAAGATGAAAGCATAATTCTTCTTAAAGCATTTCCAAGTGTTGTACCATAACCTCTTTCAAGTGGTTCTACTACAAACTTACCGTATCTTCCATCATCTGATTTTTCTACTAAAATATTTGGTTTCTCAAAATCGAACACTAATAGCCCCTCCTTTTTTGGGAATTGCTTAAACTTATTGGGAACAATAATATAAATAAATATATATTATTTAGAATATAATTCAACAATAAGCATTTCATCTACAGGTACATCAATTTCTTCTCTCTTAGGAAGTTCTTTGATTTCACCCTTAAGATTATCCTGGTCTACTTCAACCCATGCTGGGACTGTTCTTCCACCAGTAACTTCGATAATGTCCTTGTATCTCTGTGAACCCTTGCAGTCCTCTTTGATTTCAATTACATCACCAGCCTTGATAAGGTATGAAGGAATGTTTACCTGCTTACCGTTTACCAAAACATGTTTATGATCTACAATCTGTCTAGCTTCTTTTCTTGTTCTAGCGAATCCCATACGGAATACTACGTTGTCAAGACGAGTTTCTAACATAATCATAAGATTTTCACCTGTCTGTCCAGGCTGTCTCTGTGCCTTCTTGTAGTAATTTCTAAAAGGCTTTTCTAGTACGCCGTAAATGAATTTAGCTTTCTGCTTTTCTCTTAACTGAAGACCATATTCACTCATCTTTCTACTAGATCTGTTTAAATTTCTATTTGATTTCTTGTCTATTCCTAAATAAATTGGATCTAAACCAAGTGATCTACATCTTTTAAGAACAGGAACTCTATTTACTGCCATTTCTATTCCCTCCTAAATTAGACTCTTCTACGTTTTGGTGGGCGACATCCATTATGAGGAACTGGAGTTACGTCCTTAATTGATGTAACTTCAAGACCACATGTAGCAAGGGCACGAATAGCTGCCTCTCTACCTGATCCTGGACCCTTAACCATAACATCTACTGATTTTAAACCATGAACTAAAGCTGCTTTTGTTGCAGTTTCTGCTGCCATCTGAGCTGCATAAGGAGTAGATTTCTTTGAACCTCTAAATCCTAGACCGCCAGCACTTGCCCATGATAAAGCATTTCCTTCAGCATCTGTCAATGTGACAATTGTATTATTAAATGATGCCTGGATATGTGCCTGTCCGTGTTCAACGTTTTTCTTAACACGCTTCTTTGTCACTTTCTTTGTAACTTTCTTAGCCATTTCTAAACTAACCTCCCTTATGGGTTTCTAACTATTTTTTCTTGTTTGCTACAGTTCTCTTAGGACCTTTTCTTGTTCTGGCATTATTTTTTGTATTCTGGCCACGAACAGGAAGTCCACGTCTATGACGGATACCTCTATAGCATCCAATTTCCTGTAATCTCTTAATGTTTAAAGCGATTTCTCTTCTTAAATCACCTTCTACTGTCTGACTTGCATCGATAACTTCACTAATCTTCTTAACTTCTTCGTCAGTTAAATCCTTACATCTTGTGTCAGGATTTACACCAGCTTCAGCTAAAATCTTTTTAGAACTTGAAATACCGATACCATAAATATAAGTCAAGCCAATCTCAACTCTCTTTTCTCTTGGTAAATCAACACCTGAAATACGAGCCATGTGTATAACCTCCATTAGTTAATTTGTATGAATCATTAAATAACGTAGCCCGTGTGTAACACGTCTGAAATGTGTACGCATCCAAAAATTCACAGTTTAAAGTTTCTTCGTATTAGTAGTTCAGCAAATTTTCTACTAATCTCCGGGAATAATACCCTCATATTATAATAGTAATTCTCTATCACACTAGATACTATGTAACACTAGAATTACTGCAGCCGCATGCTAAAATGTAGTTATAATACATATAATAACTACAAACACACAAACAAGTGAACAATAAAAATCATTCACTTTATATCAAAAACTTATAAATTAGCCCTGACGCTGTTTGTGCTTTGGATTTTCGCAAATTACTCTTACGATTCCTTTTCTTTTAATGACTTTGCATTTTTCGCAAATTGGTTTAACTGATGATCTAACTTTCACAGTAAAATCCTCCTTCCACAAAAAAGTCCGAGTATGATAATATCATAGTTTTCAAAATATTACAAGAACTTTTTTGAAATTTTATTAATTTATTTTAATTAATAGTTACCTAAGTTAATTTCCAAATAAAAGAGCAACTCTTGTGCGAGCACAAGTTTGCTCTTTTATTGAGAAATGCGTTGCTTATTTATCACGCCAGATGATTCTTCCTTTTGAAAGATCGTATGGTGACATTTCAATTGTTACTGTATCACCCGGTAAAATCTTAATATAGTTCATTCTTAATTTACCACTAATGTGAGCTAAAACAATATGTCCATTTTCTAATTCTACCTTAAACATTGCGTTTGGTAATTTTTCAACAACTTTTCCTTCAATTTCAATTACGTCTGCCTTTGACATTTTTGTTCCTCCTAAATTTTAGAGTGATAAGATTTCCGGTTCACCCTTTGTAATAAGAATTGTGTTTTCATAATGTGCTGATAATGAACCATCATCTGTTACAACTGTCCAGTCATCATCAGTCCATGCAACATCAGGTCTTCCCATGTTAATCATTGGTTCAATAGCAAGTGTCATGCCTGCCTGAAGCTTCATGCCACGTCTCTTCTGTCTGAAGTTTGGTATCTGTGGATCTTCATGCATTTCTGTACCAATTCCATGACCTACTAATTCTCTTACAACACCGTATCCAAATTTTTCTGCATAATCACCGATTGCTGCAGATATA
The DNA here is from genome assembly GCF_003477765.1 of Eubacterium sp. AF34-35BH. NCBI lineage: Bacteria > Bacillati > Bacillota > Clostridia > Eubacteriales > Eubacteriaceae > Eubacterium > Eubacterium sp. AF34-35BH. The sequence continues at coordinate 67,025 of NZ_QUDZ01000011.1, read as the reverse complement.
TCATATAGATGGTTTCCTTCTTTTGCAAATTTTATACCTTCAAAGAAACTCTGCTTTGTTACATCAATTAACTGCTGTGCTTCTTTGCTGATTTCTCCGATAGCAATTGTTCTTGCGGCATCTGACTGATAGCCTTTCCAAATAACACCTGTATCTAAACTTACAATATCGCCATCTCTGACAATTTTATCTTTGTTTGGAAGACCATGTACAACTTCATCATTAATTGAAATGCACACACTTCCCGGATATCCTTCGTAACCTAAAAATGAAGGAATACAATCATAACTTCTAATAATTTCTTCACATATCTTATCTATTTCATAAGATGACATGCCTGCCTTTACTTCCTGTGCAAGCTGTTCGTGAACTTTAGCAAGAATCTTTCCTGCCTCTCTCATTAAATTAATTTCTCTTTCTGATTTAATTGTTACTGGCATTTTCTTATGCTCCTAATATCTTTACTATTTCATTAAATACATCTTTCATATCAATTGTTCCATCAACACTCTTTAAGATGCCCTGTTCATTATAGTAATCAATAAGTGGCTGAGTCTGATTATGATAAACTTCCAAACGGCTTAATACTGTTTCAGGCTTATCATCATCTCTTACAATAAGTTCTTCTCCGCACTCGTCGCATTTTCCTTCAACCTTTGTTGGGCTGTAAACAATATGATATGTAGCTCCACAGTTTACACATGCACGTCTTCCGCCCATTCTTCTAACGATGTTCTCGTCCGGAACATCAATATCGATTGCAAAATCAACTTTTTCTCCATTTGCCTTCAAAGCTTCATCTAAAGCTTCTGCCTGTGGAATAGTTCTTGGAAAACCGTCTAAAACATATCCGTTTTTGCAATCGTCTTCTTTAAATCTATCCATAATCAAGTCTAATGTTAATTCATCGGGAACTAACTGTCCCTTATCAATAAAAGACTTTGCTTTTTTTCCTAATTCTGTACCATTTTTAATGTTTGCTCTAAAAATATCTCCTGTTGAAATATGAGGAATACTATATTTTTCAGCAATCATCTTTGCCTGTGTTCCTTTTCCGGCACCAGGTGCTCCAAGCATTACAATTTTCATATTTGCCTCCTTCTACATTAATAAACGTTATAAATATTCTCATAACTTCTATTAAAGCATAAATAAACATGGATTTGCAATAGTTACTATTAAAAATTTCAAATTATAGTACATTTAGGGGGCAGTGCAACACCGTCCCCTAAACTTATGTTAAAATATTCCTTTAATTGTGCTGTAATTCTTTTCTGTTACCATTGACTTAATTGTTTCAAGTGTTTCTAAGATAACACCAACAATGATGATAATAGATGTTCCACCGAATCCAACCTGTGCTCCGAAAATACCAGAAGCTAAAATTGGGATAACGGCTACAATAATAAGACCAATAGCACCAATTAAAATAATGTAATTCAAAATATTTGTTAAATATTCTACAGTTGGCTTACCACTTCTAATACCAGGTATAAATCCACCTCTGTCATTTAAGTTTTTAGCAACTTCACGAGGGTTGAATGTTATTGAAGTATAGAAGTAAGCAAAGAATATTACTAATAATAAGTATACTACAAAACCAATTGAATATTTAATATTTGAAGGATTACACCAGTATGACTGGCTTAAGTAATGTGACCATTCAGGTGACTTACCAAAGAATGATGCAATTACTACAGGGAACTGTAATAATGATGAAGCGAAGATAATTGGAATAACACCTGCAGTATTAACCTTAAGAGGTATATTTGACTGCTGTCCTCCTACCTGTCTTCTTCCCTGTACCTTCTGAGACATTTGTACTGCAATCTTTCTGATTGCGCCCTGAAGAATTACTACCAATACGATGATACCAACTATAACGCCCAAAATAACGCATGCTGATAATAATCTACCACCGATTGACATTCCTTCTTTAAATACAAAGTTCTTGAATAAGTTAGCAATATCACTAGGCATACCTGAAATGATGTTAATTGTAAGAACGATAGAAATACCATTTCCTACACCCTTTTCAGTAATCTGCTCACCAATCCACATTAATACTGCAGAACCGGCTGTCATTGCTAAAATACCTGTTACAATTACACCCCATTTTCTAATGTCGTGCATTGCTGAGTATTTAACAGCATCTGTATCGAAAATTCCCTGATTTCCGAAACCGATAATCATTGCTGTAGATTCGATTAATGCTAATGCTACTGTTAAATAACGTGTAACTTCAGCGATTTTCTTTCTACCTTCTTCACCATCTTTTTGAAGTTCATCAAGTTTTGGTATAGCAATTGTTAACAACTGCATAATGATTGATGCTGTGATGTATGGTGTGATGTTAAGAGCAAAAATTGACATCTTTTCCATCGAACCACCTGTAATAGCTGAGAAGAAACTAAAGTTCTCATTTGCAAAGTTTCTCATAACCTGAGCGATTGCGTCCCCATTCACAAATGGAATAGGGATCTGACAACCAAGTCTCACAACTATTAATATAAAAAATGTGTATAATAATCTTTTTCTGATTTCTTTAACTTTTAATGCTTTCTTGAAGGTTTCTAACATATTAGATCACCTCGCAAGTTCCGCCTGCCGCTTCGATTTTTGCCTTAGCTACTTCACTAAATGCATTTACTTTTACTGTAAGCTTTTTAGTTAATTCACCATCCCCAAGAATCTTAACGCCATCTCTAGCATTTTTGATTACACCTGCTTCAAGTAATGTTTCAACTGTAACAACTGTATCATTTTCGAATCTTTCTAATGCAGTAACATTGATACCAACGATATCTTTTGTATTGATATTAGTGAATCCTCTCTTAGGAATTCTTCTATATAATGGCATCTGACCACCTTCGAAACCAGGTCTAGGGCTTCCTGAACGAGCTTTCTGTCCTTTATGACCTTTACCAGCTGTCTTACCATTTCCTGAACCATGTCCACGGCCTCTTCTGAAATTATCACTATGCTTTGAACCTTCTGCAGGCTTTAAATTTGATAAATCCATTGTCGCACCTCCTATCTAAATTAAATTTCTTCAACTTTAACTAAATGTCTAACTCTCTGAATCATACCTCTGACTGCAGCGTTGTCAGGCATTTCAACTGTCTTGTTAAGCTTTGTAAGTCCTAAAGCTTCAGCTGTCTTTTTATTCTTTGGAACTGCTCCAATTGTTGATTTTACTAAAGTAATTCTTAATTTATCTGCCATTTCTAATTACCTCCCTTATTAGCCTAAAATCTCTTCTACAGTTTTACCGCGAAGTGTAGCTACTTCTTCCGGAGTCTTTAATGCAGCTAATCCTTCAATTGTAGCAAGAACTACGTTCTGCTTATTCTTTGAACCTAAAGACTTTGTACGAATGTTTGTGATACCAGCTAATTCTGCAACACTACGTGCAGGACCACCGGCGATAACTCCAGTACCTTCTTTAGCTCTCTTAAGAAGTACTTCTGCACTTCCGAATTTTCCAATAATGTCGTATGGAATACTATTGTTTTCATCCATAGGAACAGTAATAAGGTTCTTTATAGCATCCTCTTTACCTTTACGAATTGCTTCAGGAATTTCAGCTGCTTTTCCTAAACCTGCACCAACGTGTCCATGTTTATCACCAACTACTACTAAAGCTGCGAAACGCATATTACGTCCACCCTTTACTACCTTAGTAACACGTTTGATAGATACTACTGTCTCTTCTAACTCTAACTGACTTGCATCAATTATATCACGTCTCATGTGTGTTACCTCCTCAACTAAAATTCCAGACCAGCTTCTCTAGCTGCGTCTGCTAATGCCTGAACTTTTCCCTGGTAAATGAAGCCGCCTCTATCAAATACAACTTCCTTAATACCTTTTTCAACTGCTCTTTCTGCAATAACTTTACCAACATATGCTGCGGCATCAACGTTATTAGTTTTTTCTAACTCTTTCTTAACGTCAGCTTCTACTGTAGATGCTGCTACAAGAGTTTTTCCAACTGTATCGTCAATAATCTGAGCATACATATGATTATTACTTCTAAAAACTGCTAAACGTGGACACTCAGTTGTTCCACTTAAATGATTACGCAGTCTGTTATGTTTCTTAACGCGAATTTCGCTTCTAGATTTCTTACTAACCATTCTCTACACTCCTTTATTATTTACCAGTCTTACCAACTTTACGTCTGATAACCTCAGTATCGTACTTGATACCCTTACCCTTATATGGTTCAGGTTCTCTCTTACTTCTGATTTCTGCAGCGTACTGGCCTACTTTTTCTTTATCAATACCTTTTACAATGATTATGTTCTGTCCATCAAGAACTGTTTCGATTCCTTCTGGATCTTCCATTTCAACTGGATGTGAATAACCAAGTGAAAGTACTAACTTCTTACCCTGTTTCTGTGCTCTGTATCCAACACCATTTACTTCAAGTTTCTTTTCGTAACCTTCTGTTACACCAACAACCATGTTGTAAATAAGTGTTCTTGTAAGACCATGTAAAGCTTTGTTTTTCTTTAAATCATTTGGTCTTGATACAACGACTTCTTCACCGTCAACTTTAATGTCCATAGCCTCTGGTAAAACTCTTTCAAGAGTTCCCTTTGGTCCTTTGACAGTCACTTTATTATTTTCTGCTACTTCAACAGTTACACCTGATGGAATAGCGATAGGCATTCTTCCTATACGTGACATTTCGCCTTACCTCCTTATATTTCGTCTAAATAGTGATGAACATAGTGTGAATAATGAAGATTTCTCTTCATATTCACTTGTTCATATTACACTGTTTAAATTAATTACCAAACGAATGCGAGAACTTCTCCACCTACGTTTGCTTTTCTAGCTTCTTTATCTGTAATCACACCTTTGTTTGTTGATATGATTGCTGTTCCAAGTCCACCAAGAACTCTTGGTAATTCATCTTTTCCAGCATAAACACGAAGACCAGGTTTTGAAATCTTCTTGATTCCTGTAATAACTCTGTCGTTCTTGTCTGCACCATATTTTAATGTGATTCTAATTGTCTTGAAGTTTCCTTCTTCTAAAACTTCATACTTTGTGATATATCCTTCATTTACAAGAATTTCAGCAATAGCTAATTTCATCTTTGATGCAGGAACATCTACAGTATCATGTTTTGCAGTATTTGCATTACGAATTCTTGTAAGCATATCTGCGATTGGATCACTCATAGTCATAGTTTACTTCCTCCTTCAAATTTTCTCTTACCAGCTTGCTTTCTTAACGCCTGGTATCTGTCCTTTATATGCTAATTCACGGAAGCAAATTCTGCAGATTCCGTATTTCTTTAAATAAGCATGTGGACGACCACAGATTCTACAACGGTTGTAAGCCTGTGTTGAGAATTTAGCTTTTCTTTGCTGTTTAACTTTCATAGCAGTTCTAGCCATGGGTCTACCTCCTAATTACTTTGCAAATGGCATGTTAAATTGTGCCAATAATTCACGAGCTTCTTCATCAGTGTTAGCTGTAGTAACAAAGATAATGTCCATACCTCTAACCTTATCAACCTTATCGTATTCGATTTCTGGGAAAATAATCTGTTCTTTAATACCAAGAGCGTAGTTTCCTCTTCCATCAAATGCATTTGGATTAACACCTCTAAAGTCTCTTACACGAGGAAGTGCTAGATTTACTAATCTATCTAAGAATTCATACATTCTTTCTCCTCTAAGAGTAACCTTACATCCGATTGGCTGTCCTTCTCTTAACTTGAAGTTAGCTACTGAATTTTTAGCTCTTGTTACAACAGCCTTCTGACCTGTAATTGTTTCAAGATCTTTAACAGCTGTGTCTAAGATTTTAGCGTTTTCCTTTGCTTCGCCAACACCCATGTTTATAACAATCTTATCGAGTTTTGGAATCTGCATAACATTCTTATACTCGAACTTCTTCTGCATTTCATCCTTAATCTCGTTTAAATACTTTTCTTTAAGTCTGCTCAACTTTCTGGACCTCCTCTCTCAATTAATCGATTACGTCGCCTGTCTTCTTGGCAATACGTACTTTCTTTCCATCTTCTACTTTGAATCCAACTCTTGTAACCTGTCCTTTTACAACAAGCATAACGTTAGATACATTAATAGGTCCTTCCTGAGTTACGATTCCACCGTTCTGGTTCTGAGCACTTGGCTTAGTATGCTTTGTATGCATATTAACACCTTCAACTGTTACTGTACCCTTTTTAACATCAACGGCAACAACCTTACCTTCTTTACCTTTATCTTTACCTGCGATAACCTTTACAGTATCGCCCTTTTTAATCTTCATAGCTGACATTATGCGTACCTCCTATAAAACTTCAGGTGCTAAAGATACTATTCTCATAAATTTCTTATCTCTTAATTCTCTAGCAACTGGCCCAAAAATACGAGTTCCTCTTGGGGACATATCATCTTTTATAATTACAGCAGCATTTTCGTCAAATCTGATGTATGAACCATCTTTACGACGAGCGCCTTTAACAGTACGAACTACTACGGCTCTTACAACGTCACCTTTTTTGACAACTCCGCCTGGTGTTGCATCTTTAACAGTAGCAACGATAACATCACCAATGTTAGCATATCTTCTAGTAGATCCGCCCATTACTCTGATTGTAAGTAATTCTTTAGCGCCTGTATTATCAGCAACTTTAAGTCTACTCTCCTGTTGAATCATGCTGTATTCCTCCTATCTCTATATAAGGCCTATTTAGCCTTTTCAATAATTTCAACAAGTCTCCATCTCTTATCCTTTGAAAGTGGTCTTGTTTCCATAACTTTTACTGTATCACCGATACCGCACTGGTTTTCTTCGTCATGAGCTTTTAATTTGTAAGTTCTCTTAACGATTTTGTTATATAAAGGATGCTTTACATGATCCTCTACAGCAACAACGATTGTCTTATCCATCTTGTCGCTGACAACTTTTCCTGTACGTGTTTTTCTTAAATTTCTTTCCACAACAATTCTCCTTTCTTAATTAGGGATTAACCTGTAACTATTCAGCAGCATTTGCCTTTTCAACTATTAAAGTCTGAATTCTGGCAATGTTTTTTCTAACTTCTTTAATTCTGCTTGTGTTATCTAACTGGTTTGTTGCGTTCTGGAATCTTAAATTGAAAAGTTCCTTTTTAGCAGCTACTAATTCATCTTCTAATTCTGCAGCTGATTTTGCTCTTAAATCTTCTACATATTCCTTAATTTTCACTGTTATCACCGCCTTCTAAATCTTCACGAGATACAACCTTGCATTTAATTGGAAGTTTGTGTGTTGCAAGACGTAATGCTTCTTTAGCCACTTCATCAGGGACTCCTGAAATTTCGAACATTACTCTTCCTGGCTTAACTACTGCTACCCAATATTCAAGTGCACCTTTACCTTTACCCATTCGAGTTTCAGCTGGTGTAGCTGTTACTGGCTTGTCTGGGAAAATCTTGATCCAAACTTTACCACCACGCTTTACGTAACGTGTCATAGCAATTCTGGCAGCTTCAATCTGATTTGACTTAACCCAACCAGGTTCCATTGCTACGATACCATATTCACCATATGAAATCTTGTTTCCTCTAGTTGCTTTTCCTCTCATAGAACCACGGAACTGTTTTCTATGTTTAACTCTTTTTGGCATTAACATTATTTATCGCTCCCTTCTTTAGTTGGAAGTATTTCGCCGTTGTAAATCCAAACCTTTACACCTACTTTTCCGTAAGTTGTATCAGCTTCCGCGAAACCATAATCGATATCAGCACGTAATGTCTGAAGTGGAATTGTTCCTTCGCTGTAGAACTCTGTACGAGCCATATCAGCACCACCAAGACGTCCTGATGTTGAAGCCTTAATTCCTAAAGCTCCAGCCTTCATTGTTCTAGACATTGCAGACTTCATAGCCCTTCTGAAAGATACACGGTTTTCTAACTGCTGTGCAATGTTTTCTGCAACAAGCTGTGCATCCTTATCAGGTCTCTTAACGTCTTTAACGTCCATGAACAACTTCTTATCTGTCATTTTCTGAACTTCAGCTTTAACTTTTTCTATTTCAGCGCCACCTTTTCCGATTACAAGACCAGGCTTAGCTGTGTAAACATTAACTCTTACTCTGTCAGATGATCTTTCGATTTCAATCTTAGAAACACCTGTACTGTATAATCTCTTCTTTAAGTATGTTCTGATTTTGTAGTCTTCAACTAGGTTGTCAGCAAAATCAGCTTCTGCATACCATCTTGAGTCCCAGTCTTTAATAACTCCGACTCTTAATCCATGTGGATTAACTTTCTGTCCCATACTTTGCCTCCTATCTTATCTCTCATCAAGCACAATAGTAATGTGGCTGTTTCTCTTTAAGATTCTATAAGCTCTACCCTGTGCTCTAGGTTTGATTCTCTTCATTGTAGGTGCTGAATTTGCATAGCATTCTGCAATGTAAAGTTTACTAACATCCATGTTATTGTTGTTTTCAGCATTTGCAATAGCTGAATTTAATAATTTCAAAATTACGCTTGATGCATATCTTGGGTTGTATGTTAAAATACCGATTGCTGTTTCAACATCTTTACCTCTGATGGCATCTAAAACGAAGCATGCCTTCTGTACAGACACTCTAGCGTAAGATAACTTAGCTGATGGTCTTGTATCTTTATTAGCATTTCTCTCTCTCTTTATCTGGGATCTATGTCCTTTTGCCATAGATGAGACCTCCTTTCAAATTCTAACGGTTATTTAACCTCTCTTTTCGTCTTTTCCGTGTCCTCTGTAAGTTCTAGTAGAAACGAATTCACCAAGTTTATGTCCAACCATATCTTCTGTAACATATACTGGAACATGCTTTCTACCATCATGGACAGCGATTGTGTGTCCAACCATCTGTGGGAAAATTGTTGAACGTCTTGACCAAGTCTTAACAACTGTCTTTTCATCAGTTTCGTTCAATGCTTCAATCTTCTTCATTAAGCTCTCATCCGCAAATGGGCCTTTTTTTAATGATCTAGCCATTAGTTTCTACCTCCTATTTCATGTTCTTTCCGTCACGTCTTCTAACGATCATCTTGTTTGACTTCTTATTCTTCTTACGAGTCTTTAAGCCAAGTGCTGGTTTACCCCAAGGTGTACATGGACCTGGACGACCAACTGGTGCACGTCCTTCACCACCACCGTGTGGATGGTCATTAGGGTTCATAACAGAACCACGAACTGTAGGTCTGATACCCATATTACGCTTACGTCCTGCTTTACCAATGTTTACAAGACCGTGTTCAATATTACCAACAGTACCAATTGTTGCTCTGCAAACTAAAGGTACTAATCTCATTTCTCCTGAAGGAAGTCTTAATGTTGCATATTTTCCTTCCTTAGCCATTAACTGAGCTACGTTTCCGGCAGCACGAACTAACTGTCCACCCTTTCCTGGATATAACTCAATGTTGTGGATTTCTGTACCAACTGGGATAGCTGATAATGGTAAGCAGTTACCAACTTTAACTTCAGCGTTTTCACCATTCATAAGTACATCGCCAACTTTTAATCCGTTAGGAGCAAGGATATAAGTCTTTTCACCATCAGCGTAGCAAATTAATGCGATGTTTGCTGTTCTGTTTGGATCATATTCAATACTCTTAACTGTTGCTGGAATATCAACTTTGTTTCTCTTAAAGTCGATAATTCTATATTTTCTTCTAGAACCACCACCATGGTGTCTAACTGTTATTTTACCCTGATTGTTACGACCAGCTGTTTTCTTGAGAGATACTGTTAAAGACTTCTCTGGTGCTGCCTTTGTAATCTCTGCATTGTCAAGCATAGTCATAGCTCTTCTTGAAGGTGTGTATGGGTTAAATGTCTTAATTCCCATTTTAATTCTCCTTTCAAACTAAACATTTATTATCACGCTTGTTTCTGCGTCTAACTATTTCCTGTAAGCGATAAGGTATCCTCCCACTTTGTGGGTCCCTCCTTACCGCAATCTATAAACCAGCGAAGATTTCAATATCTGCACTGTCTTCTGTTAACTGAACGATAGCTTTCTTCTTAGCTGCTGTCTTTCCAGTTACATAACCACGTCTACGGTTCTTGCCGTTTAAGTTCATTGTGCTAACGCTTTCTACTTTTGCTCCTTCGAACATTTTTTCAACTGCATCTGCAACCTGTGACTTAGTAGCTTCTGTGTGAACGTAGAATGTATATTTCTTTTCTGCCATAGCGTTCATACTTTTTTCAGTAATAACTGGTGAAAGTATAACGTCATAATATTTAATATCTGCCATTATGCGTACACCTCCTCAATTGTTGCTACAGCTGCTTTTTCAACTACTAATGTATCGTACTTAAGAATGTCGTATACATTGATTGTGTTTGTTAAAGCAGTTTTCACTGTAGGGATGTTCTTAGCTGATTTTACTGTGTTAGCATCATTTTCGTTTAATACTACTAATGCCTTGTCAGCCTTTAAGTTTGCCATAACCTTTGCAAATTCCTTTGTCTTAGGAGCTTCAAACTTAAGTTCATCAACTACGATTAACTTTCCTTCATTAACTCTTGATGTTAATGCTGATTTAAGAGCTAATCTCTTTTCTTTCTTATTCATCTTAAATGAATAATCTCTTGGTGTTGGAGCGAATACAACTCCACCGCCTGTCCACTGTGGAGATCTTGTTGAACCCTGTCTTGCATGACCAGTTCCTTTCTGTCTCCATGGTTTTCTTCCGCCACCGCTAACTTCTGAACGAGTTTTAGCTTTCTGTGTACCCTGGCGTTTGTTTGCGAGCTGGCTTACAACAGCCTGATGTACTAAGTTTTCATTAACTTCAACACCAAATACTGCATCGCTAAGTTCGATTGTTCCGACTTCGCTTCCTTCCATATTTAAAACAGATACTTTTGCCATCTGTGCGTTCCTCCTTTCAAATACTACTTACCGGCTTTAACAGATTCTTTAATTGTTACTAAAGCTTTCTTAGGTCCCGGTACAGCACCTTTAACTAAGAGTAAGTTCTTTTCTGCGTCAACTCTAACGATTTCAAGGTTCTGAGTTGTAACCTTCTTGCCACCCATGTGACCAGGCATTCTCTTTCCTTTAAATACCTTACTTGGTGATGAACAAGCACCGTTTGAACCAGCATGTCTATGATACTTTGAACCATGAGCCATAGGTCCTCTTGACTGTCCATGTCTCTTAATTGCGCCCTGGAATCCTTTTCCCTTTGCAATTGCAGTTGCGTCAACCTTATCTCCAGCTTCAAAAATTTCAGCCTTGATTTCGTCTTTAACTGCGTATTCACCTTCGAGTTTAAATTCTCTTACATATCTCTTGTAAGATACGCCTGCCTTGTCAAACATTCCCTTAACTGGTTTGTTAACAAGTTTTTCTCTGATATCTTCGAAACCAACCTGTACTGCATCGTAACCGTCGTTTTCAACTGTCTTAACCTGTGTTACTACACAAGGTCCAGCCTGAAGAACTGTTACTGGTACTAATTCGCCAGCTTCGTTGAAGATCTGAGTCATTCCAACTTTTTTCGCTAAAATAGCTTTCTTCATTTTAATTACCTCCTGTTAATCTACAGCGGATCGCTTTCCGCGATCATCCTAGAACAGTTCATAACTAATCCGTCTGATTAATTATCTATATAAACCTTCAAGGATAATTTCTCACTATTTGTTTTTCATTTTGATATCAATATAAACACCTGCTGGCATTTCAAGCTTTGATAAAGCTTCTACTGCCTTCTGGTTTGGAGTAATGATATCGATGAGTCTCTTATGAGTTCTCTGTTCAAACTGCTCTCTTGAATCTTTGTACTTATGAACAGCTCTAAGAATAGTAACTACTTCTTTCTTAGTTGGTAGAGGTACTGGACCACTAACTTCTGTTCCTGTCTTCTTTGCAGTTTCAACAATTTTCTTAGCTGACTGATCTACTAATTTGTGATCGTAAGCCTTAAGTGTAATTCTCATTACTTGTGCCATAAAAAAAGCCGCCTCCTTTTCGTACTATTTAGCACGACAAGCGGTGACCGTACAACCTTTCCGTGCGTGTCGTATTCTCTACAACTTTGCATGGACGTTTCCACTCTATGGTGGACTCAATTATTTGTACAGTGACTTGTCGCCAGTTTCCTAACTTGACATTCGCTCCACGGAAAACCTACATATATGTAATGTAGCAACCTCACGTTTCAACGCTATCATGTCACAGCAAGAGTTATCATAACACAACTCTTTTCTAAATGCAATACCCTTTTTCAAAAAGTTTTAAGTTTGCAAAATGTTTCTTTTTTCTTCAATAAACATTTAGGCAATCCTATATCTTGACTATTTTTCATAAACAAACACCTCCGACAATATACACAACCAGTATATACATTGCCAAAGGTGTTTTCAATACATGACCTATGTTTTACATTTCTGCTATTTAGTAATTCTCAGCATGTACTTCAAAGAAGCTCTGTGGGTGATTACATACAGGGCAAACTTCCGGTGCTTTTGTTCCTACGCAAATGTGACCGCAGTTTCTGCATTCCCATACTTTTACTTCACTCTTTTCAAATACCTGTGCTGTTTCAATATTCTTAAGTAAAGCACGATATCTTTCTTCGTGATGTTTTTCAATTTCTGCAACTAAACGGAATTTCTTTGCTAGTTCAGGGAAACCTTCTTCTTCCGCTGTCTTTGCAAATCCTTCATACATGTCTGTCCATTCGAAATTTTCACCTTCAGCTGCTGCTGCAAGGTTTTCTGATGTATCTCCCAAACCGCTTAATTCTTTGAACCACATTTTTGCATGTTCTTTTTCATTGTCTGCTGTCTTTAAGAATAATGAAGAAATCTGTTCATATCCTTCCTTCTTTGCAACTGACGCAAAATATGTGTATTTATTTCTAGCCTGTGATTCTCCTGCAAATGCAGCCTCTAAGTTTTTCTCTGTCTGTGTTCCCTCATATTTATTTGTCATAACGCTACCTCCAAATTTTGTATATTTTGTAATTAAAATAATTATAACACAACACTTCATAGAAACAACCTTTTATTGTTTCTAATTCTTTTATATTTTTAGCCTTTTCAACTTTTAACACTTAATAAACTTTAATTACTTTTAATTGTTTATTGATGCTTTCTATGTTAATATATTAGCGGTTATTAAATAATGGATTTTGCAATACATTATTGATTATTTAAAAATAAATTATTAATTATTTAAATATTATATTTCAGGATGCATTATGAACTAATCATACAAGATATTAAAAATCATATTATAATAGGAAGTAACCTATTAAATACTTAACTTTAAATTTTAACGATAAAGAGGATTAATTTATGTGGATTGCAGATAATTGGAAAGATTATGAAGTTATAGATACTTCAACAGGAGAAAAATTAGAGAGATGGGGTGACTATCTTTTAGTCAGACCTGACCCTCAGGTTATTTGGAACACTCCAAAGAAAAACAAAGGCTGGCACAAGCACAACGGTCACTATCACAGAAGCAACAAAGGCGGTGGAAAATGGGACTTTTTCAATTTGCCTGAGCAATGGACAATTAATTATAAGAACCTAACATTTAATCTTAAACCTTTTAGTTTTAAACATACAGGATTATTTCCGGAACAGGCTACTAACTGGGACTGGTTTTCAGAGAAAATTCGCAATGCCGGTAGACCTGTTAAGGTATTAAACCTTTTTGCTTATACAGGTGGGGCTACTTTGGCTGCTCTAGAAGCCGGTGCTCACGTTACACATGTTGACGCTTCAAAGGGAATGGTTACATGGGCAAAAGAAAATGCAGTTTCTTCAGGATTAGCTGACAGACCTGTTAGATGGTTAGTGGATGACTGTGTTAAATTTGTAGAGAGAGAAATTCGTCGTGGAAACAAATATGATGGAATCATTATGGATCCACCTTCTTACGGTAGAGGTCCAAAGGGAGAAACTTGGAAAATTGAGGAAAGCATTTTTCCATTTGTGGAATTATGTACAAATATTTTAAGCGATGACCCATTGTTCTTCCTAATCAACTCATACACAACCGGATTACAACCGGCAGTTTTAAATTATATGATTAACACTGCTATTGTGCCAAAGTTTGGTGGAAAAGTTGAAGCAGAAGAAATTGGGCTTCCTGTATCATCGAATGGTCTTGTTTTACCTTGTGGGGCTTCAGGACGTTGGAGTAAATAACAATGTGAAATATTATAACAAATTTTAAAATTTCAAAAAAATAGCTATGATTTTAACATACTGTTTTTAAGTTAATCAGTAATCAGATTACTAAGACCTTTTAAACAATACATAAAATCATAGCTGCTTTTTTATAAATTTTACTAATCTACTTTTAGATTATATTTCTAAATTATTCTTTTTATATTCTTGCAAATTAGATTTCCACTTCTTCCATAGTAAATTCTTTGTCCCTAATGTCAGAGCAAATCGCCATTATATAAAGTTTATCCAATTTTATTTGTAAGATGGCATAACCAGGATTGTCGATAATTCTTGGATTGCCATGACTTAAATCTATTTCAAATGAATTCAAAGGTTTCCTTAATCCTATTCCAATATTTTTTAGGTACGCTTCCTTTATTGTCCATATTTCATGGAAACGCTGTCTTTGAATTTCGTAGTTATCATTTTCATTGATATAAGCACATTCATTGGCACAGAAATTTTTTTCAGCAATAAGATGGTTATGTTTTTCCATTCTTTGAATATCTATACCAATATTAAAATCCGAAACCACTATAACAACATAATTTCCAGAATGAGAAATATTAAAAGACATCCTCGTTCTTGTAAAGTGAGGTTTTCCATTTTTGGCAACCATTATTTCATCTCTTATATCAAATTTTTCACGGATATAGTTAATAAGCAATCCTGCTCCCAGACATCTTAACTTGTCATCTGTTTTCTTTAAACGTTCTATTTTTGCAAGTCTTCTCGGACTTACTTCTTTTACTTTTTCTGCAAATATATTTTTATTTCTAAGTGGTGTTATATTAAAGTAATAAACCTTCATTTCATTTCCTCTTCTATTTTATATTTTCCTTAAATTATTCCGCATCTCTGCTAAATCTTAACATTATAATTCTATAATGTTAAGATTTTTGCCGGCTGTTGTTTATAGGCTATTGTTTGCCATTATTCTGTAATATCTGCCAGTTGAAATTTTATAACATTTTCCAAATCAGTTAAAGACAATTCTACCTGATAACCAATCTTTCCACCGCTAAACATAATTGTATCGTAATTTTTTGCAGTTTCATCAATTGTTGTTTTAAAAAATTTCTTCATTCCAATCGGTGAGCATCCTCCATGAATGTATCCTGTAAGAGGCAACAGTTCTTTTGATTTAAGCATTTCTATTTTTTTCTCACCAACAGCTTTTGCCGCTTTCTTTAAATCAAGTTCTTTAGAAACAGGAACTAAAAACACATAATAACTCTTTGATTTTGACACTGTTACCAAAGTCTTAAACACAGCATTTGGATCCTGACCTAATGTTTTCGCCACCTCATCTCCTGCTATTGCTTCTGTAGCAACATAGTTATGACTTTTGTATTTAATCTTTTTGCTATCTAATACTCTCATTACATTTGTTTTTTCTTCTTTTTTCATTTTAGATTCCTTCTTTTTCATTTGCTTTGTTTATATAGATTAATATTAATATAATTTTATATTAATATTAACCTGCATTAATTTGCATTTATAGTATTGATTTCATTTTAATTTCCATGAAACAAAAAGCAACCTGGTTCATGGGAATTTATTATGCCTATTGCCTGTAAATAAGAATAAATAATAGTGCTTCCAACAAAACTCATCCCTCTTTTTATTAGATCCTTTGAAATAGTATCTGACAATTGTGATGTAGTTTTGTCATATTCATATACTATTTTATTGTTTGTAAAGCCCCAAATATAATTATTGAAACTGCCAAACTCATTTATAATATTTTTAAATGCTTTTGCGTTTTTTACGGCTGCTGCAATTTTTAACCTATTTCGTATTATGCCTGGGTTGTTTTTTAATTCTTCCAACTTTTCATCATCATAATGGCAAATCTTATCCAGATCAAAATTATCAAAAGCTTCTATGAATGCTTCTCTTTTGTTTAGCACACATTCCCATGACAAGCCTGCCTGAAACCCTTCTAATATTAGCATTTCAAAAAGTTTTTGGTCGTCATGAATAGGTACGCCCCATTCCTTGTCATGATACTCCACATACTTTTTATTTTTTTCGTTAACCCAATGACACTTTTTTACTTCCTGCATTTTTTATCCTTATCTTTTAGTACAAGCAAATTTCTTGCGTTTTTATTCTTGTTTAAAATTCACGTTTTTGCTTCTTAATATTTATGAGAATCTTTTACTTCCAGTGTTTTCATTTTTTCATTTCCAACAGTCAATTATATAGCATTTGCAAAACTATTACAATTTACTATTTCATTTTTTGCACACAATTTATGTAAACATACTATTTTATTTTTTTACACACGATTACCATTCTGCTATTTTCGTTTGTATTTTCGCAAGTTGACAATGAAATTATTTTATCCTTATAAGTTATTTTTTCATTAGTGTTATAAAGACTTCGTTTAGAAATTTCATTAATATATTTATTTATTTTCTTTTTACCTGACCAATATGCCACGTTGTAATACTCAAAGGATTTTTTTACATTTACTTCCGAAACAAATGCGTATACCACCAAATATTTCCCGCTGTCTTTTATTGTATCAAATTGCACATACTTGTGTTCCTTGTAAAAATCCACATTTTTGTATTTTATCAAATCAGAGAACATTGTTCCGTTTTTCATATGATGACCATAAATTATAGTATTAAAATCCATAGGATCAACAGAACACTTTTCTCCTACAAATGGTGTTCCATATATTGAGTCCTCTTTTTTGAAATTGTGCATTAAATAAAAATCATAGGGTTTTGTAGTCTTCATAACAGGATAATTGATTTTTGTACCTTTAATTTTTATCCATCCTACAAAGTCGCTGTTTTCCTCGTATAACTTTGCATATTTCTTTTGAATATTATTTCCCTTAGCCTTTACCAACCCCTTCTGATTATTGTCTATTTTTTTCTCAATTGACGTAAAAATTTTCTTCTGTTCATGAGCCTGATAAAAGTACGTTACTATTTTATAGCCACTAACAGCCATTATTGCTATTAATATTATGGGGATTATTTTATCTTTAACTTTTTGCATTATTGTTTCCTTTACCTGTATAATTGCTTTTGCTCTTTTAATTTTACATTTATCTGATTTTTTTTCAATATGCATATTTTCAATTATAAAATTGTTGGATAAGCATTTTACTTTCTTTTCGCATCAGGATGCCTCCCTAGTGGAAGGTTTTTTATAATAATAATTTGCAGAGGAATTTCTTATTACACAAAAACGCCCTGGCTAATACATGATAAGTATTAGTCAGAGCATCTCTCAAAATTTATAAAGGAGTATTTAATTATTTGTTAGCTTTTCTTCTTGATGCATAAAAAATGTATGCACCTAATGCTAATGCAAAGATTCCAATAAACCAAAGAATGTTTGATGCTTCTCCTGTTTGAGCAGTATTTAATGAACCACTATTTGAAGAACTTTCATTTCCACTATTATTGTTATTATTTTTGTTGTTTTTGCCTTTAGCATTGTTGTTCTTATTTAAACTACCATTTTCACTTCCACTCTTTGATGTGGCTCTCTGTGACTTCTTGGTTGTCTTTTTACCTTTATTTTTCTTTGTTGTTTTTTTATTTGTTTCTCCAGCAGTTGTTGTAACACCTGTTTTTTCACTAGACGTTTCAGATATTGCCTGTGGTGTTGTCACTGGTGTTGTA
>NZ_QUDZ01000011.1:0-49160 GCF_003477765.1 Eubacterium sp. AF34-35BH | reverse complement strand
TATTGCCTGTGGTGTTGTCACTGGTGTTGTATCCTTAGGCGTTGTTGCCTGTGGTGTCGTTTCTTTTGTTGTTGACGCCGGTGTTGTATCCTTAGGCGTTGTTGTCTGTGGCGTTGTTTCTTTTGTTGTTGACACCGGTGTTGTGTCCTTAGGCGTTGTTGCCTGTGGTGTCGTTTCTTTTGTTGTTGACGCCGGTGTTGTATCCTTAGGCGTTGTTGCCTGTGGTGTTGTTTCTTTTGTTGTTGACGCCGGTGTTGTGTCTTTAGGCGTTGTTGTCTGTGGTGTTGTTTCTTTTGTTGTTGACGCCGGTGTTGTATCCTTAGGCGTTGTCACCTGTGGTGTTGTCTCAGTGCTTGTATCTAGTAAACCTAAATTCTGATACTTAACTTCTGCATGAGTAATATTTTGTTCAACCATTTCATCAATTGTTGGTAAGGTTATTTCTGTTATTTTAGCTTTATTAAGTTTGCCGGTTTCAGTATTACTTTCACCTTCTGCCTTAGAATCATCATGTCCCTTCTTATCATCATCCTGTGCAAACTGATTTGTTACCTTATACTTTGACAAATCAACATCCTCTGTTGATTCGAAATCAACATAATATTCTCCAGCTTCTAATTTTTCAAATTTGTAATTTCCATTTTCATCGGTTAACTGTTCTGCAACCTTTGTACCATCTTTTTTATAAAGAAT
Source organism: Eubacterium sp. AF34-35BH (assembly GCF_003477765.1). Lineage (NCBI taxonomy): Bacteria > Bacillati > Bacillota > Clostridia > Eubacteriales > Eubacteriaceae > Eubacterium > Eubacterium sp. AF34-35BH. The sequence continues at coordinate 48,467 of NZ_QUDZ01000011.1, read as the reverse complement.
AACCTTTGTGTTCTTTACTTCGATGTCATCATTGTTGAAAATTCCATCTTTGTTCTTATCAATAAATACCTTACCTTCTAAAGAACGATCATAAACCTTACTCATAGCTGTACTGACTAATGTTTCCTGAGAATAACTGTTAAATAAAACATCATTTGCCGCTGCATCATCCAAACTATAAGTCATATCAATTATAGAAGAGCTCATAGCTTTGAGAGAATCATCTACAAATGCCCACGCTGCAGGCCATCCATTTGTTAACCCTTCTCCTGTTATTTCACCTGTTGTCTTATCAATTGTTGCTACAGACCACTGCTTAACCTGCTCTAATGTAATCTGGCTTGCATACTTTCCTGCAAATGTCTTATCATTTGTATAATACACTTTTACATCATTTATATCTTTAATTTTGTTTATATTAATCTTCATTGAAAGAATTTTGTAACTACCCTTCATAACGGTTCCATTAACACCATCTACAGGCATTGAGTCTACAGCATAAACATTATCCGTTGCAGTATTTCCTGAATTATTAATGACCATTTTGTAATTTGCAGTTCCAAATCTTTCAAGATTTTTTGTGCCTGTTTTTGTAATATTAAATGATGATAATTTTACAATTGAAATTCCGGCTGTTGATAAATTGCCAAGTTCTGCTGCCTGTTTTCTCTTATCTTCATCTGTAGAAATCTTAGCAACATTTGTTAATGTTGCATTATTTGTCACATCATTTTCCGGATTTTCTTCATCACCTATTTTACAACTATAGTGAAGTGAAGGAAGATCACCATTTGTCACTTTCTGATTAGGTATTTTCCACTTTAATGTAGTTGTACCGTCTATGTTTTTAGTAATTGATTCAGGTTCAATATTATCTCCACCTGTCACTGTTCCTGCACTAGGTGTATTTTCTTTATATGTTCCTCCATATTTCGAGCTTCCTTCAACATACGTTAAGCCTTTAGGCAATATGTCAGTAATGTAAACATTTGTTGTAAAATCATCAGGTACAGTTACATCCTGTGCAAATTCTAACTGACTTGCCAAAACAAAGTCAACATATCGTTCGCCATTATCTAATGTATAAATTGATTTTCTTTCTGTTTTGTTTGTCTGTTCAACCTGTTTTGAAATCTTAGCATAATATGGAACAACGTAAACACTGTCCCCAAGTGGCCAACTATTTTTTTCGCCACCAATATATCCTGTTTCATCATATTTTGCCTTAACGTATCCTCTTCCGGGATCAAGATCAACTGTATGTTCTTGTGTTGGTGCTCCTGTTCCCTGCATATAACGATTTGTAGATGAAACTGCATACTGATACCATTTTTTTAAAGTTTCCTCTTCTTTTCCTTCTTCAAAACTTACAGTATCTGCATAATCGCTTATAAGCCAAGCATTAGTTGTAGCTGTAATTCCATAGGCATATTTTGTTATGTCAAAATTTTTCTTTATTTGGATAAATCCCTGTGTTTCAATAGATGTATCTTTTGTACCGGTATTACATCCACGCCATTCATATAGCATTCCCACACATGTATATCCGTGATTTTCCAGCTCCTCCAAAGAAGTAAAATAAACCAAATCTTCCTCTTTTGTATCGAGCATTTCGTCATCATAGCCTTCTTCATCCGGTTTTAATCCTTTATGATTCCAACCTGTTTTGTCAGGCTTCGCCGCAAAAACAGCGTTATAAACAAATGAGCCACTTCTTCCTGACATTGCATTAGCCTGCCTATCCATATTAAACTCAATAGCACTGTCATCAAATTTAACTAACTGATTAACTGCGATTGAATGTCCATTTATATTGCTCTGACTAACTTCCTTTTCAGCATAGGCAATTGTATACGCAAATTTACTGCCAACAGTTAACGCATCTGAACCATCATTAATATTTTTGTCTCTTTCTTCATCTGTGCCATAATGTATATGACCTTCTACATTAGAACTAAAATAAATAATCTGGCTTCTTTTTCCATCTGTTACTAAGGAACGTTCAAATGACTGATTATCATCTGTTGTAACTGTCTGTTTAGTAGTTTCCGTATCACTTACGCCAACAGCTTTCATATTGTCTACTGTAGCATTTATTTGAACTTCACCTGTTTTACTATTATATTCATCCTCAATTTTAACCGAACCATCAACTGTTGTTGTTGGCTGAATGACCTTCATTCTGCATGATGCAAAACATCCAATGGCAACTTTACCGTCACTCATATTATATTGATTTGAATTGGCCAAATCATGTTTTGGAAATTGTGACATATCAATCTTATAGTCTTTTACTGTAAAAGATATTTTACTACCATTTTGAACTGCACTCCAAATTCCACTGTTATAACATCCTGTGTCTCCGGCATCATTACTTGCCGGTATGTTCTTTACAGACAAAGCATCATTTTTGTTTTCATCTGTTGAAAATAATAATGGTGTATATGTCTCTGTTATATTTTGTAATGTTCCACCTGTTGGAAAAAATGTAGAGTTGAAATCCACATCGAATGTTATATCACCCTTTGGAAGTTCCACTCCTTTAATTCCCTTATCATAATCATCATTTCTCAACTGTAAAACAATACCATATACTGCTTCATATCCTTCTACTTTATTTTTATCCTTGTTATATGTAGCTGTTGAAAAATCAAATGTTCCTCTCTGACTACATGTTCCCTTTACTAATTGGATATTATACTTTGGCACTGATGTTACCTTTACTTCATCTGGTACAATCTGTACTGTTTCCTTATATCCTTCAACCCATGACTCTATAGTTGGCTGAACAATATCTCCTTCGCCTTTTCCACCTACTTCTAATACAATAGGTACTGTACATCCTCCCGGAATAGCAGCCCCATTAGTAGTTGGAAGGTTTCTATAAAAAGTATATATTTTTTTACCATTTTCTTTTTTAGTCTCTAAATCTTCGACCCAACCCATTGATGAAATTCCTAGTTGTATTTCATCATCGTCATCAACAGTTACCTTGTAACCTACTCTGCCTTCCGCAAATGTCTTGTTGTTTCTTGATTGAATTTCTGTTGCCACATTATAGGTTATAGAATCGTAAGATCTTACTCTGTCATTACTTTTTGATGAATCATTTCCTCTTTCATCATTCTCGTCGAATTTTGGAGTTCCTGTTTCAATTCCTTCACCCCAAACTGTTCCATTCTTACTAATAATTGCAAGCTTACTAATATAAGCTTCATCTGCTGCCTCACTTCCTCCTGCAGCGCTGTCTACTGCTGCCATTCTTACAGCTTTGGCAGTCTTTAATGTCTTTGTGTTTTTGCTCACCAATAGATTTCCATAGACACTAGTTGGAATAATAGTTGCAACTAATGCTAAAATCAATATTAGTGATGTCAATTTCTTATTTAATTTAGCCTTACCCATAACAACCTCCTGGTGTGGTTTTACCACAATATTCTCCTTTTTTCTTATTTTTTTCGCATATATTATAATAATTTGTGGTAATAAAAAAAAATATAAAATCCTTTATGTACTTATAAAGGATTTTATATATATTCTTCTTCCTATTTATTTTTTAACATACTTTTTCAACTTTCAATTTGCTTTTAGAATTTTTATTCCTTTCATTTCTGAACTTTTCTTTTGCTTTTAGAATTTTTTATTTTCTATAGTTTTTTATTTTTCACTTATAACTCTTCCATTATCCATTTCATAAACCTTATCGCATAGTACATCTATGTCTTCTCTATTATGACTGGCAATTAAAATGGTCTTCCCCTGTTTCTTTAGCTGTAACAGATATTCTCTTACTTCCTGAACCCCATGGTTATCAAGTCCGTTCATTGGTTCATCAAGAATTATGATATCCTGATCCTCCATTGTTGCCTGTGCAATGGCTAAACGCTGTCGCATTCCTAAAGAATACTTACCTACTTTTTTTCTGCTATAAGGATCTAAACCCACATTTTCCATAACGCTTCTTAAGTATTTCTTATCCCTTTTATTATTAATCATATATAAGTATTCTAAATTCTTCATACCACTTTTATTTCGCAAAAAACCCGGTTCTTCTATTATAATACCTGCCTTTTTCAGAACTTTCATATCCTTTCCCATTACCTTACCATTTACTGTAATGGTTCCTTCATTTAATTTGACAAACCCACAAATACTTTTAAACAGAACTGTTTTTCCCGAGCCGTTTCTACCAACAATTCCACATATTTCACCTTTGTTACATGTGATGTTCACATGGTCAAGAACTGTATATTTGTCAAATTTCTTTACAGCATTATCTACCTTTATAGTAACTTGTGACATTTCTACCTCCATCTTATTTCTTAAAATATTTTGTTTGAATTTATACAAATAATTCATATTTCCGAAATTCCCATAGCTTTTAATCCTCATTTGTATAATTCAAACTCATTCTATTTATTCTAATAACGCTTACTATGCTAAAAAATACCATTGCTATTATTAATTCTATAAGACATTGTGACATTGTAGGTGTTCCCAGAGAATAGTCAAAATCCGATTTTTGTTTTCCTAATACTGTAATATCAAGCCATGAGCATGGAGAAACATATACAAGTACTCCTATAGCAATTCTTAGATTGTATGCTACTATCATTAGTATTTCAAAACATGCTCCCATACAAATTCCTATTACTCTATTAAAAACCAGACTAAACGTAAACATTAAAATTCCCATAAACATAACTATCACCATTACAAACAATGCACATACAATTAAGCTTTCCCATGGAGTATATTTATTTAATATACTGCTTGGAAACTTTACGCAATCGTACTCTAGATTCTTATCTGTCAATGACAATGTATATGCTATTTTTCCCCATTGATTATTGATGTCTCCTCTTATTAAGAATGGCATTATACTTGTAACTGCTGCCATAACAATAAAAACAAATGACATAGCAACTATATGTATAATTTGTTTAATTGCCCAGTATGACTTTCCTTCCCTAATAATACAATACATTTCTGAAGACTTTAAAAAAGGTACTCCAGAGAAGAAATATAACATTATTGCTATAAATCCACAGTCATACTCAAAATCATATAGGTACATTGGTAAAACTGTAACATTAATATCATATCCTACATCTTTTGCCATATTAAGTAATGGTATTGCAAAGACAAAATTATATATAAAAAGTAAGACTAATGTTGATAATGCACGGGATGTGAAAATTTTATCCTCTAACGAATAAAATATATGTTTTGCATAATTAATTTTGTTAATCAACTATATTCCTCCTAAATTTTATTGTTATTAGCATTCCCAAAACTATTATTATTCCCAACGTCGGTGCTATTATCTGCACTATTAATTCCACCCATGTTTTCTGTTGAAAACTATTTATCATATACACATATATATAACCTGGAAAATTGGGAATCAGTTCTATCATAATATAGTTTCCTACTGTTATTAATATGCACGGAACACATAAAACTAATAGCCTGTTCTTAATGTATAACGAAGCCAACATAGAGCATAATGAAGTAATACAATATAAAAGCGACTGAAACAATATCATAATCATAAATATGGTCACGTATTTCTTTTCTTCCACTAAACCTTTAAACAGATTAGAATCCATCAAATCACTTAATACAAAATTATCAGCACCTGTCTTGTACCAATTAAATCTGAAGAACGTTTTTGACATAAAGGCATACAATATCATTCCTAACATAAATGACACAATTACTGATACTACTACAGTAATAATTTTTGAAAGAATGTATGTATTTTTTCCACTTCGGGTGACACTGTATAAATAATTTTTGTAATTTAAATCATCACACAGACAATCAGAAAATGTCAATGCAGTAAATATAAATACCATTATTCCCAAATGACTCATAACCAAGGCATAATACAAGCAATCAAAAATCGAATCACCCTTTGCTAATATTGAAAGATCTATTCCACCTGTTCCACTTGCTCCAAGAAAAGGAATTATAGCTATACATAGAACAATAATTACAAATTTAAAATTAAATAATGCTCTGTATAAATCTGTTTTTAAACACCTTATCATAATTCCAACGCCTCACCGGTAGACGCATCAAAAAACAACTGCAATCTACTTATTCCATTTTTATTTTTTTCAAGCATATAACATTCATAAATTGGAGTTACTTTATCGTTTTCCTTGATGTTAGTATAATAACATAACTTAAAACTCATAATGCTATACTTCTCTTCTCCTTCAATGTTAGAATACTGAGTTGAAATATTATCCAGAATATCCTGAGGATTTTTTATTGATACAGTCTTATTGACATTTCCAAAATCAAAGGCTGATGTGATTTCAATATATTCAAATCCTCTTTTAGAAACTATAGCAACAACAGATGCTTTTGAATCTTCGTAATTTTGAAATTCACCTTCAAATTCATGGTATTCAACTATTCCATTAACTTTCTGTCTAATACTAATATAATAGCAATCATCTTTTTCCGACCAATTTCTTTTTTGGATTTTTGAGTTGATTGTTCCATCTACATCGTAATGTTTTTCATATTTTTTTAATTGCTCATATTTTATGGCATAACAATTATATTCAACTTCCCCTAAATTAATATTTATATCTTGTAGCTGTTTTTTTACCCATTTTATAGCATTTTTTCTTGTCATAAATTTTAAATTTTCAGTTAGTGAAAACTTGTCTAAATTATAACTATCGTCTCGGATGTCGGTATATATAGAACTTTCATAATAATCATAATTTTGTGAAGTATAGAAAAAGCCTCCATATTTTCGTATGTACAAGGAATTATTGAGATTATCTCTATAATAGCCTTTTTCTATCATCTTTACATTATTACTGTTATTCCCAAAAAGTAGTTTTTTTAATTTATCTGTATCTATTTTTTTTCTTTTTGCTTCAATTAGCTTCACATTGTTTGGAACATTTTCAACAGTAGTATCCAGAGATATATTATCTCCGGATACATGATACTGTTTTGAAGAATTATTAGATGTTTCATTTCTTGCAATTCCTGAATTGTTACATCCAACAAAGGAAGTTGCAAGAAAACACGTTGTTGCTAACAATGTGATTTTTTTTAGTAACTTGTACATCTAATTCCTCCTTTTATGGTGTATATTTTCCATCTGAATGCACTGATCCAGCTTTACCTGAATAATATCCACCTATAAGACAATAATATTCGCCTGCTGCCACTCTGTAATCATATAATGCAGTTTTTGTTTTTCCTACACTCTTTTTGCTAATAAGCATTCTGTCTGATATTACTCTTTCAGGGTATTCAGCCTTAAAAGAATGTAACTGCATTTTTGCAACAGAATTGCTAAAATATTTTGGTGACACATAAAAGCATGATTCATACTTATTACCACCATCTTTTTTTACCTTTAACGATTTGTTATCATCTTTTTTTGCAGCACTAGAGTCTTTTGTAACAGTAATATTATATGTTATGGTATTTGCATATGTAGATACTGTTCCGCCAAAAACTATGCATGTACACATAAGTAGTGCAATTAATTTTTTTCTCATATTTTTCTTCTCCTTATACTAATTTTTCATTATCCGGATAGCTGCCCATATAGTAACACCTGAGAATTTTTTTTCAACCAAATTGTAAAAAAACAAGCTCAAATTGTAAAAATTTACAGTTTTAGCAAAAAAATAATGTGGCTTGTGACATTATTAGCACCCAGTGTGGTATCCCTAGTTGAACGTTTTTGTATAATAAGAAATTACGGAAAAATATCTTATTGTATAAAAAAACTCTTAAAATCCAATTTTAAAAAACTGAATTTTAAGAGTTTTTTTACTTTTTGCACATAATAACTTTTACACAAAAATCTTTTTCGGTATAAGAAAAGTCTATATTACTTTCGTATTTTTTTAGTGTATCCTTAATATTTGTAATTCCAATTCCGTGGATTTTTTTGTCGGTCTTGTCCGTTATAAACTTTCCATCTTCTTGTTTTATCTTGCCGTTATAGCTATTGCTAACTTCAATAAAAAGATTTCCCATTTTTAATTCCATATGTATATTTACATATTTTCTACCGTCAGTTTTATCTGCTGCCTCAATTGCATTGTCTAAAAGATTTCCAATAATTGTTATTATATCTTTTGTGTCTATGCTAAATTGCTCTGGAATTACAATCTTACTTGATACTTTAATATTTTTGTTTGTTGCATGGGACAATTTATAATTAATAACACTATCGACTGCTACATTACCACTTTCACTATATAATTCTTCGCTGGAAACTCTGTCCTCTAACTCTGTAATATATTCTTTTGCTCCCTTTCTATCATTTTGCATTATGGCATCTAGTGCCAGCAAATGATTTTTAATATCATGTTTGAATTTTCTTATTTCATTTACATGTTCAGTAGCTAATTCTGCCTGATTTAAATAGTAGTTTTTTTCTTTTTCAAGCAGCTCTAAACGAATCTTTTCATTATAGTAATCATTTAAAATATCATACATAAAAATTATCAAAAACAATATTACAAGCATACACATAACTGAAACAATTTTCACTAGTTCCGGCACGTTTCCATATAAGAATATAACCATTTCCAATGTAATAGCTGCCACACTTAACAGGATAATTATACCACTAAATATTTTAGGCATTTTGAATTGTGTATCAGAAACCTTAAACATTCTTATAATCTCATAAATTATCCACAGCATTATTGCAACAACAATACAAGATAACGCATCACCATTTTGTCCATCCATGGATATTCTTGTTCCTGTAATTTCAAGCATTCCGGTACCTATTAGTTCCGCGCCAAAAAGACATAAGTATATTAGCATTACTGAAATGACTTTATTTAAAATTGTCCCTCCGTAGCATAATGATATTATAAATATTGTAATTAAGCCTACCCCAATATTTACAATAATATTAGGTGCGACTTTGTATTGGATTGCCCCAACTGCAAATTGTAATATATAGGTGCAGCAGGTTATCCACTTGTTTGTTTTTCCCCTGTCCAAAAACATTATCATAAATTTCGATATAACATATAACTGAAATATTGTTGACAAAACATATGATATAGTATAAATTAAGTTTTCCATTTTATCCCTCCATCTTTAAGTATTTCTCTCTTATTTTTTTTCTTCTTGCCTGACTAATTGGCAATTCTCTTCCATCAGCCATAATCACCTTGTCATTATTAAAAATTTTAATAAAAGAATAGTTTACTAAAAATGATTTATGTATAAAGAAAAATTTATTATCTTTAAGTTCCGTGTATATATCCTCTAGTGAACCGTAAAACTCATCGTCTTCTTCTGTTGTTTTTACAGTTATCTTTCGCTTATTTCTTTCAAAATACATTATTTTACTTAATTCAATATTATATGTTGACTTGCTTTTTTGATATGTAAAAAACAATCCTCTGTCTCCATATACATTTAAATAATTGTTTAGAACCTTCTTAATTGCTTCTTCTGTCAATGGTTTAATTAAAAAATCAAAAGGCCTGTTTTCAAAAAGCTCCATTGCATAAGATTTTTTAGAAGATATATACACTATTTGAGCCACATTATTTTCAAGTTTTTTCCTAATATACTTACCTATTTCCACTCCATTCATTTCCGGTATTTCTATGTCTAAAAATATCAAATCGTATTTAACATTTAACATTTTTTCACATAATTCTTTTCCTGAATAGAATGTATAAATCTCTGCTTTTATTTCTGTTTGGTGTAATAGTTTTTCCACAATATGATTTACGCTAGTACACACTTCTTTGTCATCATCGCATATTGCTACTTTTATTCCCATTTTTATCTCCGTTGGTTATTATTGTTATTATTCATTTGCAAATTATTTTTGCCATTACTTTACCTGCGGATTATTTTATCTGTCCCACTTATCACATAAATTTTGAATCTGATTTGTAAATTTAGCTAAATCTTTGTTCGTGCCTCCTTCGCTTCGCTTAATAACTGCAAGCAAACGCTGACCTGCTGCAAGTAAATTTTCGTAAACAGAAGATGCCCTTCTTTCCTTTGCTGATTTTTTCTTAATTGGAATAGGCACTCCCTCTTTGATAATTTCACCTGTCAAAAGGTCAAATTCCGTACCGCTATAAGGAGCATATGTATTAAAACCATGTTCTTTTTCCAAAAGATTAGCAAAATAATCGCACACATTGTCTTCCCCATGAACCACGAAAACTTTTTCAGGCTTAATTTCCATTGCTTCAAGCCATCTTATTAATTCTTTTTGGTCACCATGACCGCTAATTCCTTTAAGGCTTTCAATTCTTGCTTTTACTGCAATTTCTTCACCAAAAAGTTTTACTGAAGTTGCACCTTCAAGAAGATTTCTTCCTAACGTGCCAATCGCCTGATAACCAACGAAAAGAATTGTTGAGTTTTCTTTCCACAGATTGTGTTTTAAATGATGTCTGATTCTACCTGCCTCGCACATACCCGATGCTGATAGAATAACTTTTGGCTTGGTATCCTCATTAATTGCAATGGAATCATTGCTTGTTACAGAAACTTTCAAGCCCTCAAACTGAAGAGGGTTAATTCCATCATTAATCAGTTTCTTCGTTTCCTCATCAAAGCAGTCAACTACATTGTTATTAAAAATATTCGTTGCCTGCACAGCCAACGGGCTATCAACATAAACCTCAAAATCAGGATACTTTTTTATCAAATTTTCTTTTTTTATTATCCTTAAGAAATATAACATTTCCTGAGTTCGTCCAACTGCAAATGACGGAATAACAACATTACCACCTTTTTCAAAAGTTTCCTCTAAAACTTTCGTTAATGTTTTAATGTAGTCTGGTCGCTCTTCATGTAATCTGTCACCGTATGTTGACTCAATCAAAACATAGTCCGCACCTTTTAAAGTTTCAGGATCCTTGATTATAGGCTTGTTAATGTTTCCAATATCCCCAGAGAAAATAATTGTTTTACTTACACCATTCTCCGTAACTTTCATTTCTATACTTGATGAACCTAGTAAATGACCTGCATCTACAAATTTTATTTGAAATTCATCACATACTTTTACAACCTGATTGTAATCTACAGGTATCATCAGCTCGCAAGCGGCCGCTGCATCTTCCGTATTATAAATAGGAACATACTCCTCACGTCCTGCTCTTTTTGCCTTCCTGTTCTTCCACTGTGCTTCAAACTCCTGAATATGCGCACTGTCTCGCAACATAATGTTGCAAAGTTCACAGGTTGCTTTGGTTGCAAAAATCTGCCCCTTAAAACCTTTCTTAACCATCAATGGAATTAAACCTGAGTGGTCAATGTGAGCATGTGTCAGGAAAATGTAATCAATATCCCCTGCGGGAACCGGCAATTCCTGGTTTACATAAATATCCTTGCCCTGCTCCATACCACAATCTACAACTGCTTTCTTGTCACCTACCTGTAAATAGTGACAACTTCCTGTTACCTCATGATCTGCGCCTAAAAATGTGAGAATCATAAAATCGCCCCCTTTGTAAGTTTATTTTTCGTTAGTTTGTTTTGTCTTATTATAAGACTTCTAATCCGTTCCTGTTATGGATTAATTATAACACTTACAAAGACTTTTATGGAGAGTTTTTTGAGTTTTTCTTTTTTCAGAAAATAGTTTCAACTATTTTTTGTATACAACATCAGTCCGGCTTCCTTCCACTCTTCTTGCTTTATTATATGCATATTTTGCAATTTGTTTAAAGGAAATGATATTTTATAAAATTTCATAATCTGCATAAAAGATATTGAACTATTAGTTTTTTCATTGCATAATAGTATTTCAACACATATAAATATTTTTAGTACTAAGTGGTTAAACGGATTTGCATATTAGTTAGATATTTTAAGACTAAGTTGTTAAACAGATTTGCATATTAGTTAGATATTTTAAGACTAAGTTGTTAAACAGATTTGCATATTAGTTAGATATTTTAAGACTAAGTCGTTAAACAGATTTGTATGTTAGATAGGTTTGGAAACTAAATTATTAAATAGACATTTACAAAAAGAAAGAAGGTTTTTATGAACGAAGGGACAATTTCTTTAAAAAATAAATTTTTCGGTGACAAGGCTTTTTACAAAATGATTCTTGCAATTGCCGTTCCAATTATTATTCAAAATTTACTGACAAATCTTGTTAGTATGGCTGATAATATTATGGTTGGGCAGTTGGGTACTGACCAAATGTCCGGAGTTGCCATTATAAATCAGCTATTTTTTGTTTTTAATTTGCTGGTTTTTGGTGGTATGTCAGGTGCCGGTCTTTTTTCCGCACAGTATTTTGGTCAGAAAAACAATGACGGTGTGAGAAATGTTTTTAGAATGAAGATTCTTATTGGCATAACAATTATCATTGCATCTCTTGGGGTTATGCTATTTTTACACGAACCTTTGATTAACATGTTTCTCCACGAAGGTAGCGACTCGGGCAACATTGTTGATACTTTCAATTACGCGCGAAACTACCTATACGTGATGGTTATCGGCATTGCACCTTTTGTAGTTTCTAACTGCTATAGCACAACTTTAAAAGAATCCGGGCAGACTATTGTGCCAATGAAAGCCGGAGTTCTGGCTGTAGTTTTTGATATTGTACTGAATTATATTTTTATTTTTGGGAAATTCGGTGTGCCTGCCATGGGCGTTACCGGTGCAGCTATCGCCACTGTTATTTCACGTTTTGTGGAATGTGGCTATTTGGTTGTTTACACCCACACACATGTAAAAGAATATCCTTTTATTAAAAATTGCTACAGAACTTTGAGACTTCCTATGTCACTTGCGAAGAAAATTCTTATTACCGGAACGCCACTTATGCTTAACGAATTTTTGTGGGCTGGCGGACTTACTTTGCAGACACAGGCTTTTTCTACAAGGGGACTTGCTACAATCGGTGGATTGAATATTTGTAATACTTTAGGTAATATTTCAAATTCAATTTTTGTAACACTTGGTACAACCATCGCCATTGTTGTAGGTCAACTGTTGGGTGCTGGCAAACTAAAAGACGCAAAGGTCACAGCCACACGTATGGCAACTTTTTCGTTTTTAATTTCATTAGGCACTGCCGTAATTTTATTTATACTTGGACCGATATTCCCACATTTTTATAATACAACAGGGGAGATTCGCCAACTGGCAACACGTTTCATTTGGGTGGTAGCTCTGGCAACACCTTTTATATCATTCACTAACTCTGAATATTTTATTTTGCGAAGCGGTGGCAAAACTATCATTACATTCCTTTTTGATAGTTGTTTTGTTTGCCTTGTAAATGTTCCGGTTTCAATGTGCCTTGCGAAATTCACCTCCATGAATATTGTAAGCATGTTCCTACTTGTAAACATGTTGGAAGGCATTAAGTCATTTATTGGTTTCGTAATGGTAAAAAAAGACATTTGGCTGAATACAATTGTGGAGTAGAATATGGTTTGTTTACTTAATATTTCTTATTTATGGAATTAGTAGGATTGAGTTTTTGATGAATCTTGTGTAGTTTGTCTACATTATAACATTTGATTATATGAAGAATAGGATTGAATTGTAATGTCTCACTCAATCCTATTCTTATGTTTAATCTATTTCCTATTGTTTTAATCTAGTTTCTAAGTTTGTGATTTAATCTAATTTTTAAGTTTAATCTATTCCCTATCACAGCAAATATTGGTGATTATATTTTCACGCCTTATGCAAATATTGGTGATTATATTTTCACGCCTTATGCAAATATTGGTGATTATATTTTCACGCCTTATGCAAATGTTAATCATTTATCTTTTTTATCTTATACCAAATATTTTTTTACCAGTTCTTCCAAAATTCTTGTATTAAGCGGACCGTCACTTGTTTCAAATGTCATTAGCAAATTATCACCAGGAAATATGTTATTTTTCTGAAATGTTTCGATTTTTCTTAATGCTTTCCTTGAATACTCGCTGTCGTCCATCATTCCGAAATGTTCCAAATAATATTCTTTTCTAGTTCTAACATTCAAGATTTTGAAATCAGGTACTACATATCCATAGCCTTTCAAATATAACGGTTGCTCGTAAACGTACGGTATCCCCTTCATATATAATTTGTCCGCAATTATTTTTTCTGATTTCGAACGAACCGCCTCTCCCTGTTCAGTAAGTATCTCATTATCTTTATCTGTGAATATGAATTTTTCACTTACTTTACTCATATTTTGTTCTTTTAATTTGTTTTGTTCTGCCTGCCACTTTTCTGCGTACATTTCGTTTGGCATTGTATATGGTTCAACAAATATTTTCTTTTTATCTGATATCTTGTCGTAAGCTTTTAATGTTTCATCAAATTCATATTTATCCAACATATTTCTAAGACACTTTTTATTTTTCTTGATTATAATTTGAACTTTTTTCTCATATTCTTTTTGAGCAAGTTTTTTAATAATACTACGATTCTTTTTATTTATGTATGTTTCCGTACCATCATCTTTTCGCCAATAATACTGAATTGAATTTTTATTTTTACTTATATTAACGTATCCCTCAGGAAGTCTTTCTAATGTTTTTTTATTAGTCTTTTCTATTTCTTCTAACTCTAATTGTTTTTCATATAAGATTTGTTTTAAATTTTCCATGCGTTATCCTTATTCATTTATTATGTTGTGTTTATTATATGTTAAGTTAATTTATTTTTCAAGTGTTATTATTAATTAGATATGTTGATTTTATTGTTTTTAGAAATTTCCACCCCTTCAGCTTGTTATTTTTCCTAGGGGGGGTGGAAAGCTGGACTCCCTACACTTTTTCACATTACAATCTTTCTCTTTTTTCCACTCTTATGGCTTGTTATTTTTCCTAGGGGGTGGAAAGCTGGACTTCTCACTCTTTTTCTCCCTTCAGTATTTCTCATTTTTCCACCCCTTATGGCTTGTTATTTTTCCTAGGGGGGGGAAAGCTGGACTTCTCACTCTTTTTCTCCCTTCAGTATTTCTCATTTTTCCACCCCTTATGGCTTGTTATTTTTCCTTGGGGGGGGGAAGCTGGACTTCTCACTCTTTTTCTCTCTTCAGTATTTCTCATTTTTCCACCCCTTCAGCTTGTTATTTTTCCTTTTGGGTGGAAATCTGGACTTCTCACTCTTTTTCGCACTTCAGTATTTCTCATTTTTCCACCCCTTATGGCTTGTTATTTTTCCTAGGGGGTGGAAAGCTGGACTTCTCACTCTTTTTCTCTCTTCAGTATTTCTCATTTTTCCACCCCTTCAGCTTGTTATTTTTCCTAGGGGGTGGAAAGCTGGACTTCTCACTCTTTTTCGCACTACTGTCTTTCTCTTTTTTCCACCCTTAAAAATTATTATGGTTTCTTTAGGGTGTATTATCGCCATAATATTAGTTTTGTTTGCATAACAAGTCAAAAAAATAGGGGCAGCTACGCTGCCCCTAGGTAAATCTCCTACAATTCTACCTTTACTTTCTCTAAGTGCCAGATATCTCTTACGTATTCTTCAATTGTTCTATCTGATGTGAACTTGCCTACGTTTGCTACGTTAAGCATCGCTGATTTTGCCCAACCTGCTTCATCTTTGTAAGCTGCTTCAACACGTCTTTGAGCTTCTGCGTAAGACTGGAAGTCCTTTAAGATGAAGTATCTGTCTGCACAACCTGTTTCTTCCTTTGTAAGAAGTGAGTTGTAAATTGGTCTGAATCTTTCAGGATTATCAGGTGAGTAAAATCCGTTAATTAACTGCATAAGAACTTTTCTAATATCCATGTCTGAATTGAAAATCTGCATTGGATCATATCCACCATTATTTTCGTAACCAATAACTTCGTCTGAAGACATACCAAAGATAAATGCATTTTCCTTGCCAACTTCTTCGACGATTTCAACATTTGCACCGTCCATTGTTCCAAGTGTTAATGCACCATTTAACATGAACTTCATGTTACCTGTTCCAGAAGCTTCCTTTGAAGCTGTAGAAATCTGTTCTGAAACATCTGCTGCTGCAAAAATGATTTCTGCATTTGAAACTCTGTAGTTTTCAATGAAGACAACCTTAATCTTACCGTTGATTGACTCATCATTGTTGATTACATCTGCAACACTGTTGATTAACTTAATTGTAAGTTTTGCAATCTTGTATCCTGCTGCTGCCTTTGCTCCGAAAATAAAAGTTCTTGGAGTAAATTCCATATCAGGATGTTCTTTAACCTGATTGTATAAATACATAACATGTAAAATGTTAAGTAACTGACGTTTGTATTCATGAAGTCTCTTAACCTGAACATCAAAGATTGAACGTGGATCTACATCAACTCCATTATGTTTTTTGATATATTTTGCAAGACGAACTTTGTTCTGATACTTAATGTTCATGAACTCAGCCTGAGCCTTCTTATCATCTGCGTATACTTCAATGCCTTTGATTTTTGGAAGGTCTGTAATCCAATCATCGCCAACCTTGTTTGTAACCCATTCAGCAAGAAGAGGGTTTCCATGAAGCAAGAATCTTCTTTGTGTAATACCATTTGTTTTGTTATTAAACTTCTGTGGCATCATTTCATAGAAGTCCTTTAATTCCTGCTTTTCAAGAATTTCTGTATGAAGCTTAGCAACACCGTTTACTGAATAGCCGGCACAAATTGCTAAGTTTGCCATCTTAACCTGACCATCATAAATAATTGCCATCTTAGCAATCTTGTCATAGTTACCAGGATATTTTTCTTCAATTTCAAGACAGAATCTTCTGTTGATTTCTTCAACAATCTGATAACATCTTGGAAGTAATCTTGAGAATAATTCAATAGGCCATTTTTCAAGAGCTTCAGCCATAATTGTATGGTTTGTATAAGCTACACACTTTGTAGTAACTTCCCAAGCTTCATCCCATTCTAAATAATAAACGTCCATTAAAAGTCTCATTAATTCTGCAACTGTTAATGTTGGATGAGTATCATTCATCTGGAATACTACTTTTTCATGTAATTTCTTAATGTCATCATGCTTCTTTAAATACTTCTTAATTGCTGTCTGAAGTGAAGCTGAAACAAAGAAATACTGCTGTTTTAATCTAAGTTCCTTACCTGCATAATGGTTATCATTTGGATAAAGAACCTCTGTAATTGTCTTAGCAAGGTTTTCCTGTTCAACTGCTGCCATATATGAACCCTTGTCAAATTCTTCAAGGTTAAAATGAACAACTGGTTCTGCATCCCAAATACGTAATGTATTAACAACATTGTTGCCATATCCTACGATTGGCATATCATAAGGAACAGCCATAACTGCCTGATAACCTTCCTGACCATAATAATCACGTCCGTCTCTGTGATCAATCTTAACAGTACCACCAAATCTAACTTCACAAGCATACTCTTCACGCTTGATTTCTAATGGATTAATATGTCTTAACCAATCTTCAGGAATTTCTTTCTGATATCCATTTTCAATCTTCTGCTGGAACATACCGTATTTGTATCTGATTCCACATCCATATGCAGGGTAATTTAAAGTTGCAAGACTGTCTAAGAAACAAGCTGCAAGACGTCCTAAACCACCGTTACCTAAAGCTGCATCAGGTTCCTGGTCTTCAATTACATTTAAATCAAGTCCAAGTTCCTCGATTGATTCCTTAATTTCATCTCTTGAAGATAAGTTAATAATCATGTTACCTAAAGCTCTTCCCATTAAGAACTCCATTGATAAATAATAAACTGTTCTGCCATCAGCTTCATCATAAGCCTTCTGTGTAGCAATCCACTGGTCAATAACGATATCTTTTACCGCATAAGCAACACATACAAATTTGTGTCTGTCACTTACTTCATCTAAAGTCTTACGGTAAAGCATCTTTGCCTGATCTTTTACACGCTTTTTGAATTCTTCCTTGAATTCTTCTTTTTGAATTCTGTCCATTGTTTTAGTCATAAACCCCTCTCCTATCCTTATTGTTTGGTAACATACAATAAAATTCATCTATCTTTTGCAAAATATATGTGCTGCTGTTTTCCCAATATGATTTCGATATCCAAACACCACAATCCTAATTATGATGACTGTTCCATGCTTAGCACTCCTTCGATTTTCCCCAAAGAATCACATATTACCAAGCTTACACTTCACTTATATGCTAATATTAAATGTGTACCAACATATATATCCTATATGCTAATATTAAATGTACACCAACATATAACACAACTTATATCGATAAATTCTATACATATGCTGTTGCGTATATTCGTATAACACGCATAAAGGAACGATTTACACCGTTCCTTTATAAATTTATATTCTGTTCAAATAACTAGCCTACTATGAGTTTTTTTCAACGCTTAATGTAACCTTTTCGCCATTAATGTTCCATTCCTTCTCATACCCTTTTATTGTATCAAATTCGACATTATCTGCCAACACTTCTGACTTAATTTCATCAATATTACGTTCTACAACGTCCTTAACCTTGTCATTATTAGCAACATTCACAACGATTTTGTCCATTACTTCGAATCCAGCTTCTTTTCTCATTGTCTGAATCTTGCTGATTACTTCACGAACAAAACCTTCTTCTAATAATTCATCACTTAAGTTAGTGTCAAGAACTACTGTAACGTCGCCATCTGCTTCAGAAACATAACCTTCAACCTGAGCCATGTCGATAAGTAAATCTTCTTTTTCAAGAACAACTTCATTACCGTCAAAGTCAAATGTAAGAGGTTCGCCGGCATTAATCTTATCCATAGCACTGTTTCCGTCAAGGCTTGCCAATGCTTCCTTAATCTTGCCTAAGAACTTACCATATTTTGGTCCAACAGTTCTAAGCTGTGGCTTAAATGAGTATGATGTGAATGCTCTAACATCATCAGTAAACTCTACTTCTTTTATATTCAATTCTTCTGTAATAATTTCCTGGAAAAATTCAGGCAAATCAAAATCAGCCTTTACAAACATTTTGCCAATTGGCTGTCTGTTCTTGATGTTTGACTTATTTCTACAAGCACGACCAAGAACTACTACCTTAAGAACTCTTTCCATATTTTCTTCTAATTCTTTATCAATCTGAGCTTCATTAACTTCTGGGAAGTCACAAAGGTGAATTGATTCTTTTGCACTTGAATCCACACTTCTAACTAAATTCTGGTAAATGTCTTCAGTCATAAATGGAATCATAGGTGCTGCTGCCTTTGATACAGTAACAAGTGCTGTATAAAGTGTCATGTAAGCATTAATCTTATCCTGTGGCATGTCTTTTGCCCAGAATCTTTCTCTTGAACGTCTTACATACCAGTTTGACATTTCATCAACAAATTCATCTAACGCTCTTGCAGCTTCAGGAATTCTGTAGTTTCCAAGGTTGTCATCTACAGCCTTAACCATAGAATTCATCTTTGATAATAACCACTTATCCATTACTGATAATTTATCATAATCAAGTGTGTACTTAGTTGGATCAAACTGATCGATTTCTGCATAAAGTACATAGAACGCATAAGTGTTCCAAAGTGTACCCATGAACTTACGCTGTCCTTCTTCTACTGCCTTGCCATGGAATCTGTTTGGAAGCCATGGAGCTGAGTTAATGTAGAAGTACCATCTGATTGCATCTGCACCGTATTTATCAAGTGCTTCAAATGGATCAACTGCATTACCCTTTGACTTACTCATCTTCTGTCCGTTTTCATCCTGAACGTGACCTAAAACGATTACGTTCTTGTATGGAGCCTTGTTAAATAACAATGTTGATTCTGCAAGTAATGTGTAGAACCAGCCACGAGTCTGGTCAACAGCTTCTGAAATAAAGTCTGCAGGGAACTGCTGTTCAAATAAATCTTTATTTTCAAATGGATAATGGTGCTGTGCAAAAGGCATTGCTCCACTATCAAACCAACAGTCAATAACTTCCGGAACTCTCTTCATTGTGCCACCACATTCAGGACATGGCATTGTAATTTCATCAATGTAAGGTCTGTGGAATTCAACAGTCTTAGCTTTTTCGTCACCTGACTTTTCAAAAAGTTCCTGACGACTGCCAATTGACTGCATGCAACCACAATCACACTGCCAAATGTTAAGTGGTGTTCCCCAATAACGGTTACGGCTTACGCCCCAGTCCTGAACATTTTCAATCCAGTTTCCGAAACGTCCCTTACCGATACTTTCAGGAATCCAGTTAATTGTGTTGTTATTTTTAATTAAATCATCCTTAACTGCTGTCATCTTAATAAACCATGATTCACGTGCATAGTAAATAAGTGGTGTATCACATCTCCAGCAATGTGGATAACTATGTTCAAATTTAGGTGCGTCAAATAATAAACCTCTTGCATCTAAATCTTTTAATACTTCAGGATCTGCCTTCTTTACAAATAAGCCGGCAAATGGTGTTTCTTCTGACATTTCACCTTTTTCAGTAACAAGCTGAACAAATGGAAGGTCATAGTTACGGCCAACATTAGCATCGTCTTCACCGAATGCAGGTGCGATATGAACAACACCTGTACCATCTGTAAGAGTTACATAAGTATCACATGTAATGAAGAAACCTTTCTTGTGCTGCTTTTCAGCTTTTTCATGAGCACATTCATATAATGGCTCGTATTCTTTGCCTTCAAGTTCTTTACCTTTGTATGTTTCAAGAATTTCGTATGGTTTAACACCTTCTTCTTCATTTCCAAGGCTACCTAAAACTGTATCTAATAAAGCAACTGCCATGTAATATACATAGCCGTCTGCTGCTTTTACCTTTGCGTAATCTTCATTCGGGTTTACACAAAGAGCAACGTTTGAAGGTAATGTCCAAGGTGTTGTTGTCCATGCTAAAATATATGCATCCTCGTCTTTCGCCTTGAATCTAACGATTGCTGAACGTTCTTTTACATCCTTGTAACCCTGAGCTACTTCCTGTGATGAAAGAGGTGTTCCACAACGTGGGCAATAAGGAACGATTTTGAAGCCTTTGTATAATAAGCCTTTATCCCAAATAGTTTTTAAAGCCCACCATTCTGACTCAATATAGTTGTTATCGTATGTTACATAAGGATTATCCATGTCAGCCCAGAAACCTACAGTACCTGAGAAATCTTCCCACATACCTTTGTATTTCCAAACACTTTCCTTACATTTGTCAATAAAAGGCACAAGACCGTATTCTTCAATCTGGTCTTTTCCATCTAAACCAAGCATCTTTTCTACTTCTAATTCAACAGGAAGTCCATGAGTATCCCAACCTGCTTTTCTTGGAACCATATGGCCCTTCATTGTCTGGTAACGTGGAATCATATCTTTTATAACACGAGTTAAAACGTGTCCAATATGTGGCTTACCGTTGGCTGTTGGAGGTCCATCATAAAATGTATATGTTTCTCCTTCCTTACGACTGTCCATACTTTTCTTAAAAATGTCATTGTCTTTCCAAAACTTTTCTGTCTGCTTTTCTCTCTCAACAAAATTGAGATTAGTTGAAACTTTCTTGTACATTCTGTACTCCTTTCATTTTTATATAGTATTGCTATCTATTTAAGTGTTTAATCATTTGCTCACTACGTATGGGCATGAGCCTTGTCTACTCATAGACCTTTGGTCTATTTCGTCGCCGGCTTCGCCTTATTCAAACACATAAAAATATAAATTCTTGTGCAAGCACAAATTTATATTTTTATGTGTCTGAGCAAGGCTCATGCCCATACGTAAAAAAGGCTTCCGCCCTGTTAAGGACGAAAGCCTGAATTTTCGTTATACCACCTTTAACAGCATACTCGGGAATTCCCTTTATATGTGTTCTCTGTAACGGGAGAAACCGTCAGCGCCTACATTAATATAAACTACAAAAGTCAAAAAACATTTCGGGCTGCAACTCCAGAGTGATTTTCATATATCTGCTACTAATACCCGACTCCCACCAACGTCAAGCTCTCTAAAACGTTCACTGATAAACTACTGTCTCTATCAAAGTCTTTGTTCATTAAATTTTATACATTTGTTATTTTAGTCAATTAATTTAAGAATGTCAACCACTATAGATGCTAATAATTCAAGAAATCTACATAAATATTAATAATTCAAGAGCTCTCTATAAATATTAACAGTTTAAGAAATTAAATTATTGATAATATTTATTAACAGCATCTATTGCCTTACACATATTAACCTCCTGTTCTAATTTTCCAACGTTCCGTCTGTAACAGTATATGTTGGGCTTGATGGTGTAAACAAGTTATTGTCCCAGCCATACGGAAGTGTTGTGTTTCTAAAATATGGATTAGTTGTAGCAACCTTGCTTAAAATATTTTCAAACAAATATTTATGTCCTGAATAGTTTTGTGCTTTACTGTTGCGGTATAAATAATCTGCTACTTCTGCAACCGACATAACAGCAGTTTTCTTTCCGTAAATGATTGTATCATTTCCTGCGGTGTCTGTTGCTATTATAAATGACCTAACAAAAATGGAATTTGTAATCTGTGGATTAATTCCATTCATTGTTACAACATAATATGTATTTTCTGTATCAGTAGTATCCCAATTATTAATTACTGCCCCATCACTTGCTAAAAAGCCATAAGTAACATTACTACCGGCATACTGCATTTTTCCTTCGTAAGAATACTGTTGTCCTGTAACTACATCTGGATTTAAAATTGTATATGCTGTGTTTAAAGCATCATTTTTTCTATAGCCACTTTGGTTCGGATCCAGGGCATATATTATTCCAAATTGTTTAACAGTATATGTGTTACCATCACTTGCTGTAATAGCGCTTCCTACGTTTAGTCCCTTACAAACAGTTCTAAAAGCAATATTTGAATCAGCCCCATTTGTTTTAATTTGGAAACCTTCAACTGCTGAATTATCTGTAGTTAAAACTGAAACAACTTCTACCGCGTCAGATACTGAACCTTCTGACTCCACACCGTTCAATGTGGATGTAACTTTCACTGTGTAAGTTCCATTTTCTGTATCGTCTGCTAAAAGGCTTATCCCTTGATTCAACGATTTATTAAATGTAGCTGCTGTGGTTTTGCCCACAGCTTCTACATTTTGTTTATTAGTAAATGTTAAGGAGCCTACAACTAAAGTTACAACACACACTGTAGATATAATCTTTTTATATTCTTTTCTCATAACATCTGCCCCTTTCCTAATCCAAATCTATTATGGGAGTGGTTGGTCCACCATCAGGTTGTGAAATATCAGCCACTGTGGTAATGTCACCATCCCAGCCATCCATAATATTTTGATTTATGTCAAAACGTGTAACTTCAATTATAGGTTTTTCATATTTTTTTGTGCGACTCACTTAAATACCCTCCTATTAATTGTATGTAGTATTACTGTTTATAAAAATCTTTATCAATGCTATTATCCCATGAATAATCTACAAGCCTATAACATCCTTTGTATTTCGTTCCATTTTTCTTTCCATACTTGGATGTTTCATTGTAAATCCAATCATAAACACTATCATAGTTCTTGTCATTGTTTTTCACTCCGTTAAGTAATTTCAGTAATTCATCTTCTACCTGGGAGCTTCTAAACTTACCTCTTGTATCATATGATATTCCCCATAAGCATTTGCAATAATTGTGTAAGTCCTGTGTCATTTTTGTCACTGTCTCATATCTGCTGTCAGATGTTGATGTGACTCCCATTGCCTTAAACATTGCATTTGCAATTTGTCCCATATTGTTATACATATCAACAATATTTAGAACATTATCATATAGGTAATCATGAGATTCTTTTGTTCCCATTTTCTGATTTTTATATAAATTCTGTGCAATGTCATACATATTTGTTGTGTAAATATTTTTACCATATACAACTTTTTCTGTACCATCACCCATATCTAATACTGCATATGCTCTAAATGCCCAATTCTGTTCCAATGAAGCATATTTGTAATTAGTATACTTAAATGTTAACGCATAGTATGTATAGTAATCATTGTCCTTAGCAGAAGTCGTGTAGCCTGCCAATTTGCCTCTATCTGTTGTTTCATATTTTGATACATTTGCATTAGATGAAACTGCATCCAAATTCATATTAGATTTTATGTCTGTATTTCCATCATCAATTGCATAAACTGTACCCATTTTCTTAACTTCATACAGTCTGTTATTGATTTTCATTACATTACTTGTTTTTGAAACAACTCTAAATGATGGATTGTATTCAGCTACTCCACCGGCATTCTTATTTGTGTTCATCTGGAAGCCAAGAACTTCTACATTTCCTGTGTTGACTTTTACTTCAAAAGGTATGTATGTGACTTTGTCTCCACTTTGAACTTTCAACAAATAATATGTTGTTGCATAGACAACACTAAACAGTTCTTCTGTTTCAGAGATTATCTGACCTGAATAAGACTGGTCACTTACTTTTTTCTCTGTAAAAGTCAAATCATTTGCATTTTCTGCATATAAAACAGAATCGCTTCCTTCTGAAACATAGACTTTTGTGTTACCTGCTACATAATAATTTGTATCACCGATTATGGATAAGTAGTGTCCATTGTAACCAACTGCATTATATGTATTTGTTCCAATAGATGTTGTTCCTCCTTTTTCTGTTATAGAAGAACCTTCATTGAATGCAGGATAATCTAAAAAGCTGATTGTACCTTTAAGTTTCAAGCCTGAGCCCATCTTTACAGACAATTGTGATTCACCACTAATCTCTCTCCATTTTCCTGTATGATTAACACCTGAATCAATTGAATCATCTGTTGGAATTATCTTAAAGTAGAAATCCTTATATGTATTTCCATCATTTCCACAAACACGAACTACATAGTAGTAAGTTGTGCCTTTTGTAAATCCCTTCGGTAATTCAAACATTGTTGAAGAATTCATTAATGTCTGTCCTTCATAGTAACTATCATATACTGATTTCGAAACTAACGATGTACTATTACCTCTTTGTACAAAAATCTTAGTTGTTGTTCCTGTAAAATATTTTGAACTACCGTTTAATGAAATATAACTGTCATTGTAACCTGTTATTCCATTAATGTCTTCATCAGTATAATAGTAAATTTTTGCATTTGTTTTTCCAAGTGAACCTTCTTCTGAAACAGGTAATATATGCTGGCCTGAAATTAATATCCATCTGTTATCATTGTCATCAGGATATGTAGGTACTTCACCCGGTACTATTTCCTCCGGTTCTTTTTCCGGCTCAATAATAGTGTATTTTACCGAATCTTCTGTTGTCTGTTCACACCATTTTGCCACTACTTTAATGGTATGTGTAGAACCGATTTCATTATATCCTAAGAAGCTATATGAACCTGCCCGTACATCTTGAGCCTTTAATTCACCATCAATGTAAACATCATATAAATATCCATCAGCTTCCTGCTGTGTTGAATTAACCCAGGAGATTGATAACGAACTACCTCTGTTTGTAGCAACTAAACCATTAACCTTTTCAATCTCAGGTATATCTGCTTTAATCTTTATTGGAATAGAAACATATTGTCCCGGATAATTTTGCTCATCCCAATATACTTTCATGTAATAATATTCATTATCTTTTTTTCCACCTAAAGCACTATGAACAGGTATCTGCGCTAACATATTAGGTAGCATAATCTGAATCTTATTGTTTCCATTAATTCCATATCCACTTAAAGAAACATAATTGCTCTCACTCTTATAATAATCTACTGAATTTGTATTTAACAAATCACCTGTACATGCATAATAAGAACCTGTTTCTGTTCCTTCCTCAACATATTTTCCATCTACTGAAGGAATAATCATATCACCGCTACTGTCTAACAAACCTCTTGTAATTAAAACTCTGTTAGCATTTGGATTAATCTTGTTCTGTGTATCCAAATCTACAGAAATATGATTTCCGTTGTAAGCTGCAATATTACTTAATTTAATATCATGCTTATCGTAATAAATTGAACTCTTTACTTCGCGATGAGCTGTGTGGTAATAAACAGGAATTGCTGAATTATCCATATTATTTCCCTGAATTTGTGTCCAGTCTCCAATATCACCATTTTCATCTGTAACTCTGAATGCAACTACTACATAATCACCATTTTTGTTATATAACTTCAATAAGTAGTATGCATTTAAATCAAAGTCATCAACGTTCATGTTGAAGCCGTTTCCGTCTCTGTTAAAGTGTGTTCCTGGTTTTTTAGGTTTTTGAACAGCATTTCCATCTACACCAATACCGTCAATGTCCCAACCTTCAACATCCATTATTGTACAGTTATCCAGGTCATTAATGTTAGACTCAACCTGATTTTTTGTTATTGCTGCCCAATATGGAACTGTACTAATAATATGTCCTGTTGAATCATTCTTAACTTCTGTCATTACAGTGTAGTTTGGATTGAAACCAATTGACATATAGCTAGCATTATATCCAATATCTTTTGTAATGATATTTTTGTAATCCAATGTTCTATTGTTTGTATCTACTACCTTGTATTCTATTCTGGCAGCCTTTGATCCCTGTGCCACTTTAAATTGATATGGTGTATTGCTTCCCACTGTTTCTTTTAAAGTTGTCCAATCCATTGGATTTTGTTCAATTACTGCATTGACAGTATATTCGTAACTGTTATTATTTTCATTAGACTCCTGAATGTATCCAACATCTTTGCCTTCTTCTGTATCCCATCCAGCATCATCTACATTAATAATCAGCTTCTTTGTTCCAGTTTCTTTTGCACACACATTTTTTAATCTGATACTAGCTGTTTTTCCAACATTCAAGCCTAAATAATAACCATCTGACACTACCTGCTCTACACCTTCCTGTCTACAAAGTGTCACATAAATTTTTTTGCCATAATTTTCCTGAGTATCTGTTGTAGCTGATACCTTTGCTGTACCGATATTTTTAACTGTTGCTACTAAATCAAAGTTTACATCAACTTTTACTTTCTCGTTGTTTTCATTTGGTCCCTTTACAGTGCTGACTATCAAATCAACCATAGCTGTTGTACTTGCATAATTATAATAGTTTTCATCTCCTGAAAATTTAACTAACACTTTTACTTGGGACTGATTGTCAAGGCCTTCATTATCTCCAAATGTATAAACATAATTACCATCACTGTCTACTTCATCTTTGCTAATAGTTTTCTTAATTATGTTTCCATCAACAACGTACTGAATCTGGTATGAGTCAACATTTTCATCTGTTGACTGTTTCCATGTTGCCTTGACTGGTCCGTCACCATTATTACTGTCTAATGTAACTGCTCCTTTTGAAATTATCTTAATTGCGACTTCTGTGCAGTTGTTGTTCTCATCACTTTCATCAACTACATAATCTGCGTCAGCGTATCCACCTATATGAATTGTTCCTTCTTTTAAATCACTTTCCTGAACAGTGTAATTAAATGTAACTGTTGGGGTAAACTCAGCTCCCACATTTAACTTTTGTTCAAGGTTGTCGTTCCCCATTGTTCTATATGTAGGATTAACAATATTTGACTCAATTATTTTTCCATCCTTAGTTGGCTTTACAGTCATGTTATTGTTTCCGTTAGGTTTTGCAACCCCTAAGCCAACATTCTTCATAGTTACTGTAATCGGAATAACATCCCCTACTCCATAGGCATTACTTGGAGTTGATACTGATGAAATTATCAAATCTGGCTTTAGGCTTCCCTTAGCATGAACATGTTCATCATCATCTTTTCCTACAGTTGTTACTGTTACTGTTGTTCCTTCAGTGAACTGTTCAAAATCACCTAAACTACACTTGTTATCAGTAACTGTCATTGTTTTTGTTTCATCACCAACAGTATACTCAACGATGTATTTCTTAACATCATCAGATGCAGGCCATGTTGCATATAAATTTCCATCTTCTAAATTGAAAGTTACTTCTTTTAATGAATCATAGAATTTGTATGACTTAGAATATTCGTTATTATCCTCATCATCTCCCTCATCTATAATTCTGTCTGCATCTACAAATGCTCTGTATTTATATATATTTGAGCCATCCTGATTTTCATCAATTTTAACATCAAAAACAACTGTATACTCTTCGCCCGGTTCCAAATATCCAGGACTAGTTCCCTGCTCTGCCTCAGTTGTATTAGCGTAACATATTTTATAACCTAAATCTTTACCGTTATTGCTATCTTCATATAGTCTTACAATAAGATTCTTTCCTGCTACAGGTTTTGCAACTGCATTACCAATATTTTTTATTGTTACACTAAGCTGTAAGTTTTCACCAATATAATGTGTCACTTTTGGAATGCTCATTCCTGTTACAACTAAATCAGGTTTTTTTGTATTTGAAATGATGGCTGTTGTTTCTTTTGAGCTCGTAACTGTGCCATCGTAAATACTCTTTACAACAACCTTATGTTCACCAACTGAATATCCTGATGCTGTTATGTTGTTTACAGTTCCAGGGAACAAGTCCTCAGTCCCTGAATATTTATAAAGTACCCCATCAATTTCTACCTGATATTTATAGGAACCTGCCATTTTGTCAGGTACATTAGATGACCATGATATAAATAAATCGCCCTTAGCATCATCACTTGCAACATTTGTACCTGTTGCCTTTAAATCTGTAATTCCATATACAGTATTAATGTTAGCATCTGAGAATGTAAGAGTTTTATTAGTTGCATTTTTAAAATCAAGTAAACCTAAGCCAAACAATAAATCATATGAATCATTTGTTGAGTTAAATGAAAGTGAATAATTAAGCACTGCACTTCCATCTTTTGCCCTTTCAAATGTATATTCTTTTTCTTCATAAATATCATTTGAATATGCTCCATTTACATACTCTTCAGGACAACATTTTATCTTTATAGTCTCGCCTATTAACTCTTTTGGTCCATATATCTTAAAAGATAAATTCTGTAACTCGCCCTTTGTTGCTGCTTCATTATAAATTGCAGCTTTGATAGTCCATGCCTGATCACTTCCTGTATGTTTGCCCATATTGTTAAAAGTCAAATTAGCCTGTCCACCATTTGTGTAATCTACTTTTACATCTGCCCCTGTTGATATGTCTGAATTTACACCTTCGCATATAGTGAAATTCCACTTGCTGTCAACTCCCGTATCATTCCACAAATTTGTCTCTCTTCCGAAAATGTAATTTACATACAATGTGAATGAATTTGAACCCATTACTCTTGTTGAATCAACATCTGATAGAGTCTCTTTGATTTCGTCTCCATTTTTGATTGCCACAACTGCTGTTGTATGTTTTCCAACTGTAGTTGCCTGTCCGTTGTTATTTGTTGCCTTTGCAAAAGCATAAGCAGGAACTGATATTGATGTTGTATTCTCGTCATCTGTTGTTATGTATAATTTTCCATCAGCATATATAGCATATTTAATTGCACCATCAACCTTATCCCATGTTATATTCTCATCACGATATTTTTCCCATTGATTGTCTGTGAATGTAACTTTTATAGCAGATGCCTTTGCTCTTTTCAAATATATAATAGCCTTATCCGTTTTATTAGCGGCTACAACTTCCAGTTTATGAACATTATAGTCATCTACATCTGTTTTTAAGACGCTAACAAATGCTCCTTCTGTAATAGTATAATCCTTATTATCTAATTTTACTGAAGTAAATTTAGCACCTAAATTGTATGCAATATAAAGTGTTGTATCGAGTACCTTTTTAGCTTTATTGTCATACGCTGTGCTATACTCTGATGGAATATAATACTTGTACTCTCCATCTGAGCCTTCAAAATCAATCCAGTTTGCATCACCCGGCACATCAATTTCACCTGCTGTTGTTGTTTCAGTTGGTGCTACTGTAGATGAATCTGTTTCAACCGGATCTTTACCACCCGTGGATTCGACTGTAGCCGTAACTGCGTCTGATTCATAACCATTTAGTGTAGCTATTAATTTTACCGTATGAGTTCCATTAGTTACTTCATAAGTATATCTTCCTGCCGCTACACCTGTTGATACTAATACGTCATCTATATATACGTTATATTTCTGACCATTACTAATCATGTCTCCATTTTGTCCCCATTCTACAGCAATATTGCCCCTACCATCGGCTGTTGCTAATAAGCCGATTGGGGTAATAGGCTTTGATGTCGAGCCTACAACCTTAACTAGGAATGTTCCTAAATTATTTCCTTCTACGGTAATGGTATGGTATGAGATTTCTCCTTTCTTCGAATCCAACAAAGAGTCCTTAATAAATACACAATCATTTTTTACATAAACTAACTTATTAACGGATGCATTTATAATATCCATATATCTAACACCATCAATAATAATTCCTGTTGGTGTACCACCGTCTTTAGCAACAAAGCCGAAAATACTTTGTGCTTTCATATTATCAGAAATCTTTCCCCATGCCTGAACTGTATTTGCTCCATAATAACCACACATGGTTTCACGTTCTGCCATCATGACTTTTTTAGCTTTTGTCATATAAATTGTTGCGCCACTGCTTGACTTATTTTCATTTACAATTTCCCAATCATCATCAGCAATGCTATCCGGATTAATTTTTTCCTGGGTTGCATCTTCAACTTCATCAACAAACTCTTCGGCTGTCTTTTCGCTATCACTTCCATAAACGCTAAAATCAAATATTGCCACAGGATAGCCTGTACTTCTCTTTGTTGGCACTATTCTGATATATTTAGCTTCTACTGAATCTCTTAAAATTATTTTATCTGTTCTTGCTCCTGTTAATCCGGAAAACTCAGCAACTTTATTATAGATTTTACCATCTGTTGAAACTTCTATCTCATAATCTGCAGCACTTGCTGTCTGCCACTTAATCAAAAGTTCCTTTACGTTATATGTATTTCCTAATTTAAGTTTAAAGTTATCACTTGTATTATCCAATGGTTCCCATTTTGTATCTGACTGGGTATCAATGGCATTTGATGGAATGTCCCCTGCAATTGGTGAGTAAGCAATTGCTCTTGCTCCTGCATATCTTACATAATTATTAAGACCGTCAACAGAATCTTTTCCTACACCGTTACTGTTTAAATCATCGTCGCCACTAATTCTATAATAAGCTGCATCTTCGTCACCTATATTAAACTGACTCATAATCCATGTGTTTCTATTTTTGAGCCATGTTTTATACTCTGTAATATACTCTTCATATGTATCATGCATTACACCTGAACCATAAGAGCCTACACTTTTAAGTTCATCTCCTGTAAAAGTTTTTCCACCTGTTCCATCTAATGATCCATTAATTCCATATAACCATGAATATCCCCATCCTACATTTCTGTCATCATCCGTTGTTGCTCTTTTATAGTTATATGCATTTTCATAATTTGTCTTAACGGATTTAGAGATTTCATTTACAACTGTGTCAACTTCTCCATTATCAGCATATAATGATTTAATCTTTGGTAATAGTTCTTTGTATCTTGCCACAACCTTATTATAGAAATTTTTATTCTTCATTAATACTTCGAACCACTTAAATGCATTCTGACTTCTAAAATCCTGTGCATTTTCATGATCATCAATATTACCACTTGAAAGGTCAAGATCCCACAATGGACCTGCGTATAATTTTCCATTTTTAATATAGAAACGTGTAGAACTAAAGCCTATATCCTTTGTCATAAAATATTCTGAAGTAATGTAAAAATCCACAAAAGAATCTACATCAATAAATTTTTTCATATCTTCAAACTGTGCATCAGATGTTTCGTATGATGTACTGTTAATTACAGTTTCAAATCCTTCTAAGTATGATTTAATATCATTTACAAATTGTGGCTTAACAGCATCTGCACTATTACCTGTTAAACTAGGATTTAATTTATTTCCCGCAATGTCTGTAGAACATACCGGATCATTTAAGCCAAACTGCTGTCCAAGTACACTTGTTTTAAAATAATATGCGTCTGTGTCTAATCTGCTATCATTAGCTAATTCAAGTAAAGCATCATACAGTTTATATTCTGTTCCATTAATAGTAACTGTTGTTGGTGTACTATCTGCCTTTACATCATCAGTAGTTTTGTCATAGTAACTTGTATCAATATTAACTCTGTCTGCTCCTACTTCCACTGACTCTGTTAAAAGGTATGTTCCCAAGTATTTTCCGTCCACGTATAAATCAACATTTTTACAATTGCTTGTGAATGCCTTACTTACATTGTTTTCAAATGGTGTCTGTGTACTCTCTAAATATCTCTGGAAATTAAGTCCCATGTAATTTCTTATCATGGTTTTATCAAAAATATTTGCAAGCAGACTCCATTTCTTTGCTGTACCCATACCAAATGGATTAATTGAAGAGTCAAACTTTAAGTTATACGCTTTCTTGTCAGCTAAAGATGTTGAATTACCTCTAACATTTACAGTTCCTGAATTTGAAACTTCTGTTGTACTTCCGTCTGCTCCTTTTATCATTAAAGAGGCATTCACTTTTGTCTTTGTAGTATCTGTGTATAAATTAATATCTTTTGTTTTTGTATCTCTTGATGAGTTTATAAAAATCTGCGGGATTCCGTTATCGTATGCTGTTGTTTTTCCTCTATATGTAAATGTTGTTTCACTTGAAGCGGGTGATGTTACAATAGTATCACCTTTCTTATAAACAGCATTCATTGTTACAGTATACTCTGTACCTTCTGTTAAATTAAGGCTACTTAAGTCAACACTGCTTCCCGATGATGCAATGTTTTCTATTGTCTGTCCATTGATAGTTAATGTGTATGTATATGTTGCCCCATCTTCAACAGTAACAGCATTTGGATCTGTAAAGCTTACCTTATATCCTCCATCAACTTCTGAATAGTTGTATACATATGCTTTAGTTAAAGCCTGTAGTGTAATTGAAGGTTCCGGTTCTGTTGTGGTTGTTTCTGTTGTGGTTTCTTCCTTAATATCTTCTTTGTTTCCTGTATAGAAATAATACACAACATCATGTGTGCCATACACAAATCGTAATGAATAATATGTGTTAGCCTTTAAATTTACGTCAGTCAAACCAAGTCCTATGTTATATCTTGTATTATCATGGTCTTTCATTCCTGGAAACACAGTTTCTCCTGTTGTTGTCTGCCCCTCGTTTAAATAAATTTTTGCATTATCTGCACCTGTAAGTCCTTCCGGATACACATGCAAATAATGGTGACCGTAAGCTTCTATGGCACTACTTTCTGCGCCCTTTGCCACCTTATAATTTAAAGTCATAGGAGTATTACTGGATTGATACGACATATTTGAAATTGTAGTCCATCCACTACCATCATTCTCCGCACTAACATTTTTCGGAGTAAAATTAATACTTGTAACCACCATAGCCATAGCAAGTATCATTGAAATTAATTTTTTCATCTGTCTCTTCATTTCCCTTTTCTCCCTTTCTTTTTTATAAACAGTATTTACTCTTAATTAACGTCGTTTTTCACTAAACTACTTATTTTTTCTTTATATTATTAGGTCAATTCTAAAAAAAGGTAAACTAACCCATCATTGTTTTATCATTTTTTAAGTATAACATTATGCATATTTTGTTTCAACGAAAAAACTTTTTTTCTATATTCTGCATAACCATCAAAGCTTTTTTTGTGCATTATGCTTATATAACGTTTGCATTTTTATTACTTTTTTAGTATATTGTTATTGTTTTTTATTATTTTAAGAAAGAGGGCGAAAAATGCATAAAACAATTTTTATACATTTTCTGCCCTCTTTTTGGAATTTTGGTATTATTTATTTTATTAAGAATTATTTAAACTTAACTTTTTTAGGCTTGCTCCACTTGCCGTAGACTTTCTTGCCGTTTGCAATCTTAACTGCTCTTGCCTTAACATAATACTTCTTAGATTTCTTAAGTTTCTTAATGTTAATGCTGAAGTTTGCCTTCTTAACAAGTTTAGTAATAGTTACCTTCTTCTTGCCCTTGCAGTTCTTCTTGATTGAAACTTTAACCTGGTAAGCTGTAGCGCCTGCTACCTTGTTAAGTTTAATCTTAACCTTCTTAGATTTCTTACTCTTAGTAGCTTTCTTAATCTTAACCTTCTTAAGAGTAACCTTTGTACCAGATTTTGTTGTAGTACCAGGCTTTGTTGTAGTTCCTGGCTTTGTTGTTGTGCCTGATGTTGTTGTTTCACCTGGTTTTGTTGTACCACTTGGCGTTGTTTCTCTTGGCTTTGTTGTCTCGCCAGGTCTTGTAAAGTCATTATCGTCTTCGTCATCATCATTTACACTCTTTGTAGTTGGTGCTGACTTAACAACGATTGCCTCTGAGATACCTTTTGATTCAATACTATTCTTAATAGCTGTAACAACAACTTCGTGTGAACCACCTTTTACTCTTTCAATTGTATATGTACCAGGTTTAACATTAATCTGTTTTGCCTTTCCATCTACCTTTACATTGTATAGCTGTTCTGTATCACCTGTAAACGAAACAGTAATCTTGTTAAATTCATCTGATGTTACTACAAGACCTTCTGCTTCAGTTGGCATAAACACGCTAGTACCCATTAATGCAATTTCAGAAATCTGATATCCCCAAGTTACATTGCCGTCTGTAAGTTCAATCTTAACAAACTTAACAGTGTCCTTTGTATACTTGTCCATATCAAGTTTAACTTCTGTTGCACTCTTATAGGCTACACCTGACTTGTCAGCCATCAACTGATAATTCTGTCCATCATCTGATAAGTAAATCTTAAATGCTGTCGCATTTGTATTGTTAGCCTTAAATGCAATTAATAATTCCTCAACTAAACTCTTATCAACAGGAGCTGTAAGTTCAAGTGTTACTGTTGCCTCTTTCTTTCCGTATGTTGTCTGTACTGTTTTATCGTTTTCAGTTGAAATAGTACCATCAACTAATATCTTAGTATCCTTGCTGCCTTCAGTACCATCATTAATATCCTCAACTGTTACTGTTGCATTGCCCTTAGTTAAGTTTCTAACAGTACTAATATAATCAACTAATGAACCATCATCCACTTCAATTGTCTTAGTAATACCCTTAGACATAAGACCATTGCCGTAAGCTACGACCTTAACGGTATGAGTTCCTTTTTCAACTTCACTAATTACGCCTTCGCCGGCATCAATTAGACCAGTAACGCTCTTGCCATCAAGGAATACTCTATACTTAAAGTCTTTCTGATTATCACCTGCTACAATATTGTATTCAATTTCACTGAACTTGTTTGATGTTACTGTAAAATCAGCAGTCTCATCGCAGTTGTCAACCTCAATAGGCTCTGCATTCTGCTCTGTACTAAGTACAGCAATTTCTCTTACCTGATATCCCCAATTATTTGCATCTGGGTAGAATATTCTGACAAATCTAACATTGCCTTCAACACCAGTCATGCTCTGTTCATCAATAAGATTATTCTCCTTTGCCTTTGCTAAATCCGAACCTGGAACTGACTTAACATTTCTAAAGTCAACACCGTTAATTGAATACTGAATCTTATATCCCTTAGTAGGAAGTGTTCCATCATTATTTGTATGATACTTAATAACTATTCTGTCTAATTTAGCTGCATCATATGTATCGCCTAAATCAATTTCAAAATATGTATTAGCTGTTTCAAATTTAGGTGAAATATAATTTCCTTCAAATGAACCGTCTGTTATATCTTTTTCAGTACCACCTTCATTCTGTCTGCTTGGGTAAACATTTACTGTTTTGCCTAATGCCTTGTTGTACTTCTTATTAACTGCCATTTCTGCATTACTTGCTGCAGGTCCTACTGTTAATTTACATTCTGCTGTAAATGTTCCAACCTTAACAGTAATAGTTGCCTCACCTTCACCTTTGGCTGTTACTGTACCATTTTCATTAACTACGGCTACCTTGTCATTTGATGAGCTCCATTCAGGAGTTATTTCATCAGTTGTATTTTCAGGATTAATTGCTAATTCCAATGTTTCTGAAGACTTGTTCTTCATTTCAAAGGTTTCAGGAATGCTAATAGACTTAACATGTATAGGTTTTGTTACAATTACCTTACATTCTGCCTTGCTTCCTCCAGGTA
Source organism: Eubacterium sp. AF34-35BH (assembly GCF_003477765.1). NCBI lineage: Bacteria > Bacillati > Bacillota > Clostridia > Eubacteriales > Eubacteriaceae > Eubacterium > Eubacterium sp. AF34-35BH. The sequence continues at coordinate 12,479 of NZ_QUDZ01000011.1, read as the reverse complement.
ATGTTGCATAAATAGCAGTTTCACCAACACCTTTACCTGATACAAGTCCTGTCTGATCTACTGTTGCAACTTTTGTATTGCTACTTGACCATGTTACTTTTTCATTTGAAACTGCTGAAAGCTGAACTGATCTGTCACTTGCAATTCTTGCTTCTTTTCTATTAATTGTAACTGTTCCACTAATAATAATATCTGATTCTGTTGTATCTGATAAAATCATTCCTTTTCTATATGTAACAGCTTTAACAATTATAGTTCCATCAACTTCAAATGGAGCTGTGTATGTTGGAGAATCTTCTGTAGGTGTAGTACCATCTGTTGTGTACTTGATTTCTGCACCCTTAACTACAGTTGATAATGTTACCTTCTGTTTTCCATCATATACACCACTAACCGGTGAAATTACAGGTGATGTTGCTTTCACGGCACCGTATACTTCAAATTCAAAAATTGAATATCCGTAAGCTGTACCTCTTGCAAGACCCTTCATTCTTACATACTTAGCTTTTGTTGCTGGGAAGTTAGTTGTAACCGTGCCGACTTTACCGCTTTGTGTCGCAACTGTTGTCCATTCTTTTCCATCAAGAGAAACCTGAATTTCATATTTTTCAGCGTATGCTGCTTCCCATGTAATAACAGCCTGGTTAATAACTTTTGTAGGACCTAAATCAAGCTGAAGATATTCATCATCATTATCTTTTGATTTCCATCTTGTGCTACCATTTCCATCAATTGCATTTGCGGCAACATTTGCACCATCTTCTGAAGAAGCTGTTGCTGTTGCTTCAATTGACAAGTTATCGCTACCCTGAACTGTATCTCCATCAATCTTCAATACTGCTGCTGCATAAGATGAATCAATACTTCCATCTTCAACTGCTACAGCTTTAATTGTTGTATCACTTGATACTAAAAATTTTCCAGTATATTTCTTTGACTTCTTTGTTGGTGCTGAACCATCGGTTGTGTAATAAATTGTTGCACCATCTTCTGCTGAAAGTTCTACTAACTGTGTATCAGAAAATTCTGTTGTTCCGTTTACATCATCTGTTACAACACCATCTTTAAGAGCTGTTGCTGTAATTGTAGGTTTCTTAACCTGTTTGTATGCGAAGTAATTTTCTGTATCAATCTTAAAGCTTACAGTTGAGTTTGCTTCAATTCTTGCTTTACCAACTAATGTTCCATCTGCCTTCTTAATCTGTACTACTTTTCTTCCTGATGTTGGGTTCCAAACTTCTGCTGTGTATTTTCCATCTTTTACATAAACAGAACCCTGAATATTACCAACTACCATATAGTCATTTGTTCTATGACCAATTTCGTCCATTGCTGAAACAAACCAAAGTGTATTTGCTCTATCTTCTACCTGAACCTTGCTTACATTAGCTTCGAACTTGTTATATGCGCTCTGTGCATCTGTCTGTGACAAGAATGGCCATGTAATATGCTGCCAACCTGTATCAGGTGTTGCATATGTATCTGGATTATGCCATGCAGCATCCTCTGTCTTACCTTCAGCTACATATTTTTCATGCAACTTTCTTTCGATTTCAATGGCATAATTTGTATCATCCCATAATCCCTGGTATACTTTTTTACATTTTTCCTGATTCATACCATAGTTTGTAAGGTACTCAGAAATTGGCAACCACTGAATTCCGTATACATATAATGGTTCTCCACCAAAATATGTACCATAACCCATTGATGCACCGTAAATCTGTCCTGTTCCCTGGAATGGGTAATCATATACTTTATCAGCATCTCTGTCAGGATGATCCCCTAACCAGTTTGTTTCATCATAATCGAACCAATACTGTTCTACCGCATCCATTTCTGTTGTGAATCCGTATGCACCTGCATCAATCCACTTCTGCTGCTGAGTTGCTTCACCCCATAGGTACATACCAACCCAACTGAATAATGCTTCTGAAGCTGATTCCTGGTTATTACCTGAATCGCTGTCAGCGTATCCACCAGCCCAAGAATGTCCTGAATACTGGTCAAATGATCTGAACTTACAGAACATGTTTCCATCATCTTCAGGTTCTTCAGGATCTGCATAGTCCCTAACCATAAGTTCAATCATATCTTTATAATCATTGTAAAATTCTTTGTCGTATGTTGCTAATACTGTTGCACCAAACATAAAATACCCATATGTAAAGTGGTGGTCACAGATAGCTGCGTTAGCACCGAAAGAACTGTCTGGATAATATAATGTTCCCCAATCCTTATTGTAGATAAAGTAACATCTATCATCCCCACCATCATAGTTGAACCAGTCTTCCATGATGCTCTTTAATTTTGATAATAATTTTTCTTTAATTTCTGTTTCACCTAACTGATCAGCCATAAGAACACTGATTGCAAGTGGGTGAACGTTTTTACCTTCCCAGTAGGCATCTGATACAGGAGCTGTATCCATCTTTGATGCTACTACCTGATTTAAGTAATCTTTCATTTCATTGCTATCAAACATCTTGCTGTTTGATTTTGCGAATGTAGGTAATAAACCTGAGAACTGCTGTGTTGTTGAATATTCATTAGCCCAGACTGACTTCATATCACCTCTGATTGAAGGATATGTTGTGAAAGTCTTATCGCCCTCAACATCTGCGCTATGTTTCCACTGATGTGGGAATAAGCAATGCATCGTTACATTTGAGAAACCTTCTCTCATTAACTTTGTAGTTGCTTTGTAATTTGTAATAATCTTTGAATTATCTTTGTTATATGAATAAGTTACTAATGTATCTGTTACAAAAGCATATCCATGCTGATAGTAAGTTTCGATATCATCTTTACTGTTCATACCTGCTAATGATAAATAATTCTGGTCTACTGATGGGAATGTAATCTTAATCTTATAATTTCCACCTGCAATCATAACCTTGAATTCTGTTCCTTCAGGAACATTTAATTCGTAGTATGTACCCTCATTAACTGCCTTTGTGTTTTCATCATCAAATGTTTTGAATCCAATATGGTCTGTTACAACAGTATCACCTTTTTTAGCTAATATCTGTTCGCCTTTTCCATTAAAGAATTCTGTAATAGATTCACCGCTTAAGTATGCAACAGTATCCTTATTGAATTCATTGAAGATATATGGTGAACCTTTAACAACTGTTGATTTCATCTTAAGACCATCTTCATCCATAAGACCTAATTCAACAGAATAATCACCATAATTTTCAACTCTGTCGTATGCAGATGTTGTTTCAAGTGTTTCAGGTACTAAATAAAAATCTCTTGATGTTTCTGTACTCTGGTCAGTACCTAATGTTGTTTCAGTTCTTTCTGGAACCCATCCTGCTGTTGCAAGTAAAACACCAAGACCTTTCTTTGAGAATGAAGCCTTAAGTGGTGTAGCACAAAGTAAGTTACTAAATGTCTGCACCATTGCTGATGACCACCAACTGTTTGAGTCAATAGGTGTTTTAATATTCTTTTCATTAATGAATGTTGGAAGTTTGTTCTTTTCGTTATACATTTCTCCTGAAACATATGAACCGCTTCCTGCTCTTAAAATCTGTCTTGTTGGAAGATCTGGGATTTCTTCATTTGCCTTGCTATCCCCTTCCTTATATGGATATACTGATAGTTCTTTAATACCAATACCACTACCACTTTCTACTTTTGTGTAACCTAATACTTTTACATATCTTACACCTGTCTGATATAAAGTGAAATTATCTGTAGCGTTAGCATATCCCTTAAGTACACGATGAACAGTTGTCCATGTTTTGTTATCACTTGAAACTAATACATCATAAATCTTACCGGCGTCAGAAGTCCAATCTACAACAATTCTTCCTACTGTATATGCCTGTCCCAAGTCAACTGTCAACCACTGGTTATCTCCCTGATATGATGTAAATGAAGTTGAAGTATTTCCGTCAACTGCGTTTTCAGGCTTAACATTATTGTAAGCATCAGGCTTAATATTTCCCTGATCATCCTTCATCCACCATTCATCTCTTGTACCTGAGCATGTTACTGTTTTATTTAATGCAAGATTTTCGCCATAGTTTACAGGTCTCTTTGCTGAACCACCTGTACCCCATACCTGGAATTCGTATAATGAACTACCATAAGCTGTAGCTCTCTTTGTTACAAGAACTCTTACATATCTTGCCTTTGTACTACTTAATTCTTCTTTTGAAATTGTCTGTTTAAGTTTTGCAGTTTCGTCAATTTCTACACCATTATTACCTTTGCCGTCTGCCTTAACTTCTACTGTACATTTTGCACTACCTACTAGTTGTTCTGGGTTATCTTTATTGTAAGCTCTAACCTCAAGTTCATGTGTGCCTTCTGTCAAACCAAGATTTCCGCCATCCTGACCAATTTTATCAAATTTAAAATTGTCAGGTGCCTGTACTATCTTGTCACCTTCGTAAACACTGTATACAGCATTTTCAACAGGTGTCCATTTTGCACTTACTTCATATAGATTTTTTTCTGTATTAAACTTGTTTACTTCATATGAGAAAGCCATATTTACAAAAGCTCCCGGCTTGTTTCCTTTCTCATAAATTGTTGTCCAGTCATCTTCATTATTTGAAATCTGGATCTGATAATACTTTGCATACGCTGCTTCCCAACGTAAATAAATGTGGTCTATATCTGCCTCTTTTCCAAGGTCAACATATAACCATTCATTTGTGTCGTCCTGCTTAGCCTGCCAACGTGTGCTTTCATCGTTGTCGACTGCAAGTTCTGCCGCAGAACCACTTCCGGTTTGTGAACTAGCATAAGCCGGTCTACCATTTGAAAGATTGTATGGTGTATTATCTTCTGCGTCTGCAGCCTTGATACTGATTAACTTGCCCTGTGGACAAATTGTTACAACCATAGCTAAAGTGAGCATTATAGCTGTGATTTTTTTCAATACTTTTGACATCTTAATTCCTCCCTTAAATAATCTTGCACCCTTAAATTATATCTTTTAAATTACCCTTAAAACAAGCGAAAAAACGTTTTTTTGAGTTTTTAGTTGTTTTTACCTTTTTCTATTCCACAAACCCTTTATTTAATAGATTTTCATACAATTTCTTTATGTATTTTTTACAGTCAACGATTTTTCGATAAAAATATTTTTATTCGTTTTTTTGTTTTTTTCATAATAAAACAGAAAATGCGCTACGTGACACTTATCTTCACGTAACGCATTCCCCACTTAAATTAATAAGAAAAAGTATGTTTTTTACTACGACTCATAATAATTATTTCAATTTAATTCTCTTCGCTTTCGTCCAAGCTCCATAAATCTTCTTTCCGTTGATACCTTTAACAAAAGCTCTTGCCTTGATGTAATATTTTTTCCCTGCTTTCATTTTTTTTAATTTTATCTTTGTTGTTTTGTAAGTTTTTGTTTTACATTTTTTCATAGATTTCTTTATTGAATATCTGATTTGATATTTAACATTTTTTCTTATACTCTTTTTTACTTTGCTATTTGAAAGAACAATCTTCGCTGTCTTAGATTTTTTCTTCTTTGTCGCAGACTTAATGGAAATTTTTAAATCTTTCTTTTTTATTGTTATTGCAACAACGCCCGGATCATCAATTGTTATATCTCCTGGTTTATTGTTGTCATCAGGCAGTCCCCATGGATTATATACAACGTCGCCGTCAAAATCGTCTGCTTTTCTTACACTAGCTGTAGTAACACATGTGAATGTGCCTACCAACAATGTAAGCGTCAATATGTATATAAAAAATTTCTTTGAAAATTCTTTCATGTTCTCTCCTTTACTTTCTCACTATCTTTATTTTCTTAGGCTTGCTCCACTTGCTATAATATTTTCTATTTTTTACTACCTTGATAGCTCTAATTCTAACATAGAGTTTTTTCCAGTTCTTGAGCTTCTTATTTTTTAATACAAATTTTACTGTTTTTGAGTTTTTGCTTATTTTCTTACTGTTTACTTTTTTGTTAATTATTTTCTTTTTGAACTTTTTGCTTACTGAAATCTGAATCTGGTACTTTTGTGCACTGCTAACTTTCTTAAACTTCAAATAAACCTTTTTTGAGTTTTTCTTCTTAGTTGCTTTTTTTACTTTGGTAGACTTCACTCTTACCTTTTTAGTTATTTTTGTGATTTTGTCTGTCGTACTTGCTGTTATTATTGTATGTAACGGTTCTGTTGTAACACTCTCGTCAGTAACCATTGTCTTAGTTTCTGTTACATGGGCATCTGATGTATTTACATTTGTTATATTCTCGCTTGTACTGCCACCATTATTCTGACCTGAAGATGTTATACCTTCATCTGTTGCGTTATTATTTGTCGTATTAGTCTGACTTGTGTTGTCATCACTTCCCGTGGCATTGTCACCTGTATTTTTTTCTTCTGTAGTGATACCTGCTGAATCCGATGTATTATCTGATGTTGTTGCTTCAGTTGTTGTTCCTGATTCTGTTACTGTTTCTGTTGTTGTTTCTTTTCTAGTTGTTTTACTTTCTTTCGCCGTTGTTGTACTAAACAATGCACCCCATGGATTATCCATAACGTCACCGTCAAAATCGTCTGCTTTTCTTACACTACCTGTAGTAACACATGTGAATGTGCCTACCAACAATGTAAGCGTCAATATGTATATAAAAAATTTCTTTGAAAATTCTTTCATGTTCTCTCCTTTACTTTCTCACTATCTTTATTTTCTTAGGCTTGCTCCACTTGCTATAATATTTTCTATTTTTTACTACCTTAATAGCTCTAATTCTAACATAGAGTTTTTTCCAGTTCTTGAGCTTCTTATCTTTTAATACAAATTTTACTGTTTTTGAGTTTTTGCTATTTGCTATTTTACTAATTATTTTTTTGCTATTTGTTGTTTTACTATTTACTTTGCCATTTATTTTTTTGCTTATTTTCTTACTGTTTACTTTTTTGTTAATTATTTTCTTTTTGAACTTTTTGTTTACTGCAATCTGAATCTGGTACTTTTGTGCACTGCTAACTTTCTTAAACTTCAAATAAACCTTTTTTGAGTTTTTCTTCTTAGTTGCTTTTTTTACTTTGGTAGACTTTACACTTACCTTTTTAGTTATTTTTGTGATTTTGTCTGTCGTACTTGCTGTTATTATTGTATGTAACGGTTCTGTTGTAACACTCTCGTCAGTAACCATTGTCTTAGTTTCTGTTACATGGGCATCTGATGTATTTACAATACTACCATTATACAATAGAAACCACAAGTCACAATTGACTCTAAAAGGAAAGGAGAGCAGTTTATTCCACTGCCCTCCTCTATTAAATTTTCATATTATTTTTTTAGTTATAATATCGAATTATTTCTTTACTTTAATTTTAACAACCTTTGACCACTTCTTAGCACCAACTGCTTTTACTCTAACGTATAATTTCTTCTTGCCTTTAAATTTCTTGCTTGAAAGAGTAACTTTTGTCTTCTTAACTGTCTTCTTGTAAAGAACTTTCTTAAACTTCTTGCTTGTTGATACCTGTACTGTGTACTTCTTAGCACCCTTAACTTTCTTGAATGTTAATTTAATTTTCTTTGAGCTAAGTTTCTTTGTTATTTTCTTAGAAATCTTTGTTTTCTTAAGTGAAGCCTTCTTTGTTGTTGGCTTTGCTGTTGTTGGTTTAACTGTTGGCTTAGCTGTTGTTACCTTAGGTGTTGTTGTTTCATCTGCTGATGTTGCATCTGCTGATGTTGCATCCGGCTGTGTTACATCTGCTGATGTTGCATCTGGCTGTGTTACATCTGCTGATGTTGCATCCGGCTGTGTTACATCTGCTGATGTTGCATCCGGCTGTGTTACGTCTGCTGATGTTGCATCCGGTGATGTTACGTCTGCTGATGTTGCATCCGGCTGTGTTACGTCTGCTGATGTTGCATCCGGTGATGTTACGTCTGCTGATGTTGCATCCGGTGATGTTACGTCTGCTGATGTCACATTGTTCGATGTTGGATCAACTGATGTCTGTATATCTTCAACCTTCACTAATGTCAACTTAATATTTAATTCTTCATCTGCTGGAGCATATCCTAAATTTAAATAAATATCAGGTTTTTCTGTTTCAGCCTTATATGATATTTCAAGTGAATTTGTACCTTCCGCGAATTTTACATTCTCTGCTTTTTCTCCAACTTTTACTAAACCGTCAAAAGCCTTTGAAGCTGTGTAATCTACTTTTACCTTGTAATCTTTTCCTGCTTCTAAAGGACCAACTGTATTTGTTGAGCCAAGAACACGAAGCTGTGTCTGCCAATCTCCACCACCATATTCAGCGAATTTAATATCTACTGTTGCTGAATTGCTGTCTGCTGTTCCTTTATATTTAATGCTCCCTGTTGAAAAAGCACTCCAAGGTGATGTTAATGTCCACTGACCTTTGATAGAAGCATAATAGCCATCTTCTTCCGGCTGCTGTTCTGTTGTTGTAACAATCTCAGTTGCTTCTGTTGTTGTAATACCCTTAAAGTCAATTACACAACCTGTTGGCATACCACTAAGTTCAAATACTAAAGTTTCTGTTTCTCCTGTTGCCTTAAACTGAAGTGTAGTTTCGTTCTCACCTACTTTAATTTCAATGTTTGAATTTACTACGCCTGTAACATCAGTTTTTTCATATAAAATTCCTGCCATAGATGAATTTAATTTTGTTTTAATATCATATGTCTTTCCTGCTGTAAGTCCTGTCAATTTTGTCTTAGCCTGTAAATGCCAAGTACCAGGCTTACCGCATGACTCATCAATCTTTAAGCTTAAGTCATCTAACTTGCTTCCTGCATAACTCATGTTACCTGCAAGACCATCATATGTTCCCGCAAATAATTCTGACCAGTCGCCAACTGCAGCGCCTTTACCATTTGTTAAAGCTGTGTACTCAGAATCTTCATATGCTGAAACTGACTTGTTATTGTACACTGTTACACTTGTAACAATTAATGCTATGGCACAAAAATATGCCATAATTTTTTTGAATCCTTTCTTCATTTGTAACTCCTTTCAAAATTTCCTAATTTTAGTTTTACAAAACCTATGTAAATTTTATCAAACTTTTTGTTGTGTTTAAGGGTATCATTTTTTAGTGAAGGTGTGTTTTTTTTAAAAAATGTTTTTATGTGAGTATACATCAACAATGAAATATCTTATGTGCGATAGAAATTCTAAAATAATTTCTTATTACACAAAAATAAGGACTATATACTTTATTATTATACTGTACATAGCCCTTATCATTATTATTTTAATAATCTGAAAAACTTATTTATTTAACTTTAATTTTTACAGCCTTTGACCACTTCTTAGCACCAACTGCTTTTACTCTAACGTATAATTTCTTCTTGCCTTTAAATTTCTTGCTTGAAAGAGTAACTTTTGTCTTCTTAACTGTCTTCTTGTAAAGAACTTTCTTAAACTTCTTGCTTGTTGATACCTGTACTGTGTACTTCTTAGCACCCTTAACTTTCTTGAATGTTAATTTAACTTTCTTTGAGCTAAGTTTCTTTGTTATTTTCTTAGTAATCTTTGTTTTCTTAAGTGAAGCCTTCTTTGTTGTTGGCTTTGCTGTTGTTGGTTTAACTGTTGGCTTAGCTGTTGTTACCTTAGGTGTTGTAGGCTTAGCTGTTGATTCATCTTTTCCGCTATCTGGTGTTGTTTCAACATCTTCTTTAGTTGATGTTTCTGTTACCTTTTCTGTTGATGTTGTAATTGCATCCGGTGTTGTTACATCTGGCTGTGTTACATCTGGTGTTGATGCATCTGGTGTTGATGCATCTGGTGTTGATACATCTGGTGTTGATGCATCTGGTGTTGATACATCTGGTGTTGATGCATCTGGTGTTGATGCATCTGGTGTTGATACATCTGGTGTTGATGCATCTGGTGTTGATACATCTGGTGTTGATGCATCTGGTGTTGATGCATCTGGTGTTGATACATCTGGTGTTGATGCATCTGGTGTTGATACATCTGGTGTTGATGCATCTGGTGTTGATGCATCTGGTGTTGATACATCTGGTGTTGATGCATCTGGTGTTGATACATCTGGTGTTGATGCATCTGGTGTTGATGCATCTGGTGTTGATACATCTGGTGTTGATGCATCTGGTGTTGATACATCTGGTGTTGATGCATCTGGTGTTGATGCATCTGGTGTTGATACATCTGGTGTTGATGCATCTGGTGTTGATACATCTGGTGTTGATGCATCTGGTGTTGATGCATCTGGTGTTGATACATCTGGTGTTGATGCATCTGGTGTTGATACATCTGGTGTTGATGCATCTGGTGTTGATACATCTGGTGTTGATACATCTGGTGTTGATGCATCTGGTGTTGATACATCTGGTGTTGATGCATCTGGTTCAGTTACACTTGGACTCGTTGGAATTTCTCCTTCTCCATTTACGTTAAATACGTTAAGAACTACTTCTTTTCCATCTTTGTCTAAGATTACTACTTCATTTACTTTCTTTGTTAATAAAGATTTTGGAAGTGTAATTCCTGCACCTTTCGCAACATCCACGTCTGTTCCATTAACTTTTAATCCTGTGTAATCAGGGTAAAATCCTTCTACTGCCTTAAAGGCAATAAATAAGTTTTCTCCCTGGTCTGTTTTAACCTCTGCTTTTGCAGCTTCAGGTGCACTTACAAACTTATATCCGAAATCTGCGTTATTCTCAAATGCTGTATAATCACTTGGCATTGTAACTTCTGTATTATCGTCTTTTGATTCATCTGTTGAACTCTGTTGTGGATCTTTTGATTCATCTGTTGAGCTTGGCTGTGGATCCTTTGATTCATCTGTTGATTCACTTGAAGCTGGTTCTTTTACAACATATTCAATTGATGTCTTATCACTCTTACCTGCTTTGTTTACAGCTTCAACTGAAATTGTGTATGTACCTGCTTTTTCAAATAATGCACTGTTAAAGCTATATTCAGGTGCTATAGTTGATTCAACAAATGTATCATTTAAGTATACATTATATGATTCAGCACCTTCTGATGCCTCCCATGAGAACTTGAATGATGCTTCTTCTGTTCCTGTATATGCTAATCCTGTAACTGCAACAGGTACTTTTACATCTTCTTCTGTTGATGATGATGATGAATTTGACTCTTCATTTTTTGTTGAATCTGTCTCTTCGTTCTTTGTTGAATCAGTCTCTTCATTCTTTGTTGAATCAGGTTCTTTAGATTCTACAGTATATTTATATTCAGTTTTGGTGCCTTCTCCCGCTTCATTTACAGCAGCTACTGCAATTATATATTCACGAGCTTCTGCAAATAAGTCTTTACTAAATTCGTATGTTACACCGTCTACTTTAGTGATAAGTTTTCCATCTAAATATACATTGTAACCATTAGCTCCTGCTACACTCTGCCATGCAAAATAAAATGGTAAAGTTTCATTTCCTGCATACATTAAACCAAGTACCTTTGCGGGTGTTGTAACTTCAGGTGCTTCTGTAGTAGTAGTTGTTGGTTCTGTTGCTGTAGTTGTTGGTTCTGTTGTTGTAGTTGTTGTTGTGTCAGGACTTGCTTCATCAGATGATACAGGTTCCTTGTCACCAGTTGAACCATCTGGATTTCCAGCTTTTATAATAATCTGGAACTTATAATTTTTTACTGCACTTGTTGCTTCAAATACATTATATGCATTATCCTTCAAATCTGAATAAGCAACAAAAATTCCTGCACCGTCTATTTTGCTATCTGTATTTTCAATACTCTCACCATTAAGTGTTGCATCTGTAAAAGCAGGCCAAATTGGTCTTGTTCCTGCTGCCACACCAGGAACTATATGTATTGATGTTACAGAATCACTAGCCTCCTGAATTGGAAAATCATCATTATTAGCTGCTACATAATAGTCCTTTTCACCTACTTGTGTATATGTAAGGCTTGAATAATCCACTCCTTCTTCGCTATCCTGAACTGCTATCACTGGTGCGTCAGCTTTTACATTCTGTGGTACATATGATATACCTGCTGCCACCATAGAAACTGCACTTAAAATAGCGACACCTTTCTTAAATTGTTTTCTCATATCCTACTCCTTTCAAAAAATTGTATTAGATTCGATGCGTCTTTCATCACATTCTGCTTTCATTCTAGCAGATTCATTTTTCAAAATTAGTAGCCTATTTTTTATTAAGGTGTCTTTTTATATAAAAATCATTTTTATTAGTTCTGAAATTAACGAACTCATATACTTTGCAAAGGGTTACTATTTTTTATATTTACCAAACACACACATAACAAATTAACCTTTTGGCACACAAAAAGACCCTTACGAACCATCACAATTCATAAGGATCTTATGTTAGATTAAAATATGTAATTTTAATTATTTCTTAATCTTAATAGCTACTGGCTTTGACCATTTCTTAGCGCCTACAGCTTTTACTCTTACATATAATTTCTTCTTGTTCTTTAATTTCTTGCTTGAAAGAGTAACTTTTGTCTTCTTAACTGTCTTCTTGTAAAG
>NZ_QUDZ01000010.1:355-87177 GCF_003477765.1 Eubacterium sp. AF34-35BH | reverse complement strand
TTCGATTCCGGTCACCGGCATAAGAGATATCACCTATGTGATATCTCTTTTTTGTGTAATAGGAAATTCTCTAAAATTTATTGTTACACAAAATCTACTATGGATGCGAGTTGTCGCCAATACACGTAAATTATTTTAATAAATTAGGAGAGAAAAATGAAAAATAAACTATTAAGAAGAATTGCAACGGCAGCCGGAGTGCTAACTATGACATGTTTAGTGTTTGGCACTTCAACAAAAGCTTATGGAAAACAATTAAAGACAAATGTTACAATTACTAAGCTTTCTACAACAACAAAGGGAACAAAACTTCAGTGGAAGTCTAAAAAGAAATATGACAGATATATTGTTTATAGAAGCGTAAATAATGGAACATTTAAAAACGTCGATTATACTTCTTCTTTAGAATACATAGATGATGATATAGAGACAGGAGAAAAATATACATATAAAATCAGACCATTAAAGTATAAAAAGCATAACAAAAAAGCTTATGGAAATTACTCGTATGTTTCAGCAGAAATAGTTGCAAAGCCTCTAGGGGTCAAGGACGTAAGTGTTGTGGATTTTAAAGACTACAAGTTTGTAACATGGGATTTAAATGATAGTGCGTCAAGTTATGTTTTATATAGAAAAAAGAGTGGTGGTAAGTGGAAGTACATAACGGAATTAGCAGATGACAACGGCTCCTATAAGGATTATGATGCTTCAAAGTCAAAAAAGTATCAGTATAGAATTGCTGTGGTAGAAAACATAAACGATACTATTTATAAAAGTGCTTATACAAAATCATCTTATACCGGTAATTTAAAAGGTATAGATGTTTCATATCATAATGGAACAATTAACTGGAAAAAAGTTAAAAAAGCTGGAATTTCTTTTGCTATGATTAGACTTGGTTATGGAACAAAAAAAGGTGGCATTGTTGATAAGCAGCTAGATTACAATTATAAGAATGCAAAGAAAAATGGAATCAAGATAGGTTTATACCTTTATAGTTATGCTGACAATAACAAGGAAGCAAAAAATGAAGCTAAGTTTACATATAAAATGCTAAAAAGTTATGGCGACATTGATTATCCAATCGCTTTTGACTTTGAAAATGGATATAGAAATAAACGAAAGTACAAGAAATCCAATACAAATATAATCAAAACATATTGCGATTATTTGGAAAATAGAGGCTATGATACCAGTGTGTATTCTTACATGGACTTTTTGAAATATTCAGTGTATTACAAAAAGATATCTGACTATGGAGTATGGCTTGCAAGATGGACACATAATACAAAGAATTTTTATGATGGTGGTATTCCAAATGTTCAAATGTGGCAGTATTCTGATAGAGGAACTGTAAGGGGTATTAATTCAAGAGTAGATTTGAATTGGAATATAATAAAATAGTGTTCATATTCTTTTGATATTATTTTTCATGTCAGATTAAATTATAGTTGATAAAGGTCCGTATATTTATTAAGTTTTAGTTTATGAAGGTTGAGTTAGGATTTTTCGAATTTTCATATATTTACCTATTTTGAACCTTTTCGTATTTTTATTGATTTTTGGTTGACAGAGAAAAGGATATGATGTAAAATAAGCAATGTCGCTAAAATGTGACTTGTGCGTACGTGTAGCTCAGTTGGATAGAGCGTCTGGCTACGGACCAGAAGGCCGAGGGTTCGAATCCTTTCACGTACATAAGAGAGACTCATGATTTGAGTCTCTTTTTTTGTTTAATAAGAAATTCTAAAGGAATTTCTTATTAAACAAAAACGTTCCACAAGGGAGGCGCACTGGTGCGAGAAGAAAATAGTTGTGGGAGGGCACGTACTTGGTGTGTGGAATGTCGCAAGCGACATTCTTTTTTATGTAATAAATACTTAAGTTATAAAATAAAAAACAAAAACTTTGTTGACGGAGGGGATAAAATGTGTTATAAACTATTTGTATTAATCAGAATAGTACAATTAATACACAGGTAATACAATAGAGGAAAAGAAAAAAATAAAGGGGAAGTATAATGCTAGAAACAAAAAATTTAAAGAAAGTATACAAAACAAAAAAAGGTGTTTCTGTTAATGCTTTAAATGGGGTATCTATTAAGTTCCCGGAGAAAGGACTTGTATTTCTTTTAGGAAAGTCAGGAAGTGGAAAATCTACACTTTTAAATTTATTAGGTGGCTTGGATAAGTACGATGAAGGAGAAATAATTATTAAAGGTGTTTCATCTAAAGACTTTAACCAAAGTCATTTCGATTCTTACAGAAATACATACGTTGGATTTATTTTTCAGGAATACAACGTTTTAGAAGAATTTACCGTTGGAGCAAACATTGCATTGGCAATTGAACTTCAGGGACGAAAAGCATCTGATGAAGAAATCAATTCAATTTTAACAAAGGTTGATTTAGAGGGGTACGGAGATAGAAAGCCAAACGAATTGTCAGGTGGACAGAAACAGAGAGTGGCTATAGCAAGAGCCTTGGTAAAGAATCCACAGATTATTATGGCAGATGAGCCTACAGGAGCTTTGGATTCTAAAACAGGAAAACAGGTTTTGGATACATTAAAGAAATTGTCAGAAGAGAAACTGGTAATTGTTGTATCACATGACAGAGAATTTGCTGAAACTTATGGTGATAGAATTATCGAATTGGCAGATGGAAATATCATTGAAGATATGGAAAAGTCGGTGAAGATTGTAGCAAAGCAACGTAAAATAAATGAAGATAATTTACAGTTTAACGACACAACAGTTGTTGTAAAAAAAGGCTATCATTTAACTGAAGATGACAGGATAAAAATTAACGAATATATTGATAGAGTTAATAGCAATTTAAACATTAAGGTTGCTAACGAAAATCAGGGCGGTAGCACAGGAGAGTTTGTAAAAACAGACGAAAGTAAAATTAAATATCAGGACAGAGAATTTAAGTTAATCAAATCTAAACTACCTTTGAAAAATGCATTTAAAATTGGTGCAAGTAGTTTAAAACACAAAAAGATTAGATTGACAATTACAATTTTACTGTCATTTGTGGCGTTTACATTGTTTGCTTTAGCTGATACTTTTGGAAATTATAACCATATAAAAACATGTACAAAATCAATTGTTGATTCAAAAATAAAATACGCTACTGTTTCTAAATCAATTAAAGTAGGCGATGGCACATACAGCTATTGGAACGAATACGGAAACTATTTATCAAAAGGTGATTTGAAAAAAATCAACAAAGAGACAGGTTTGAGTTTCACAGGGGTTATAACACCAAGTGAAGAATTGACTTTAGGTAACATCGACACAAATGTAAAATTAACTAAAAATGATTCATATTGTGCATATGCAAATTCAGTGTCAGGTTTTACTACTCTTGATAACAAGAAATTAAAAGAGTACAACTACAAAATGATTGCGGGAAAACTACCGGAAGGAAAGAACAACGACATTGCGTTAAGTGAATATGTTTTTGAAACTTTCAAAAAAGCTGGTTATGTAAATGGAAATAAGACAATAAAGATTAATGATTACAATGATTTAGTTGGAAAAGAAATTGCTATCGGAAAATCAAAATATAAAGTTGTGGGAATTTTTGATACACAGGTTGATTTAAATAGATACAAAGATTTGTCAGGGGATTTAAAAGGAAATTCATCTGCAGAAAATTTAGCATTGTATGCGTTAGGAAATGAACTTGGAAAAATTCAACAGTACAGTCTTTCATCTGTGGCAGTTGTAAGTAGCGAAAAGTTTGCTGAAATCAAAAACGATGTTCCTAATTTTGTTCAGATGATGAACTCATACTTAAATGTATTTGATGATAAGGCTTCAGTAGATGGTGAGTATATTGGAACAATTGACGACATAGATTTAAATGACGTTACATGGCTTGGCGGAAAGAAAGATAAGCTTGCAAACAACGAAATAATTGTTGATATTAAGAGCTTTACTTTTGATGAAAACCATGAGACAACTCTTAAAGAAAAATTAGAATACTTAAAAACACATACTTTTACTGTTTATACAGGAGATGATGAGGATACTAAGAATCTGGAAAAATGTAAGGTTGTTGGTGTTTTAGATTATAGCAAGGACGAAGATAAATACCAGGGCGTTTACATTGTTCCTGAGAATATATTTGGTTACAGCGAAGAGTGGACAAAAGGAAAAGGTGATTATGATTTTGCAGTAACAGCAATGCCTAAAAAAACTTCTGATATAGAAGATATTGTAAAATATTGCTACACAATTAGAGATGGTGTTAAATACCAGATGCAGAACTCGGTAACATACGAATTAGATACAGTTGATGAAATTTTAAAAGTAATGTCAAAGGTATTTTTCTATGTGGGACTTGGATTTGCGTTGTTTGCAATGATTATGCTTTCTAATTTTATTGCAACAAGTATTTCATACAAGAAGCAGGAAATTGGTATTTTAAGAGCCATTGGTGCAAGAAGTAATGATGTATTCAGAATTTTCTTTGCAGAAAGTTTTGTTATTGCAATGGTTAATTTTGTATTAGCATGTACAGCAACGGGAGTTGGAACAGCAATTTTAAACGGCTTATTTAGAAGCAGGGTAGGAATTTTAATTACTGTTTTGAATTTTGGTATAAGACAGATTGCACTATTATTCATTATTAGTATAGGTGTTGCAGTAGTTGCAAGTTTCATACCGGTTTACAGGATTGCATCAAAGAAACCAATCGAGGCAATTAGAAATAAGTAAACTGTAATTGAATACAGATAATTTAGAAAAATAATAAGGCAGATAAAAACGGTAGAGAAAAACGATAAACTTTAATTGGAGAACATTAATGGACCACACATATTATAGTCAAAGTTCAAGAGGCGAAATCTTTGGTGGAGGCATCCGCCGAAGACGACGCCGCAAGAAAAGAAGATTTTTAAAATTATTCATTATTTTAATGCTGATTGTAATATGAATTGCAGCATACAGAACAAGCGGTATTAGTCAGTTCATAAAGAAACAGGCTTCCAGGAAAATTAAGATTGCTGACATTGGAAATGCAGAACAAAAAGAAATGATAAAAATATGAAAAACTTAAAAACAAAAAAGTATGAAAAATAAAAATGAAGAAAACAACAAAAAGAAAAGTATGAAAAACCGAAAGTGCTAACTAAAAGGAAAAAAGGAAAAAATAATGGGGGAAAACAGTTTTGCAATTATAGCATGAATAAAAAAGAAATATGCAACCATAATATCTAATGCAAAATGTATTAAACATTTTTTTAGGAGGTTATTATGGCAAAGAAATATTCAAGTTCAAAGAATGCGTATGATTGTAATGATTCTGTAAATGAAGCTGATACAAACAAAGCTTCAAGTAGGAACTCAGCTAAAAATTCAAGCAAGAATTCTTATTCATCAGAATCATCAAAGAATGATTATGACGACAAGGCATCAACAGATAGTTACAATGATGAAGCATCAGATGATGCAAGTGATTGCAAGAACTGTAGATAACAAAAGAAAGCCTACAATCTTTAACAGGTTGTAGGTTTTCTTTTTACGTACTGGGAAATAAAGTACAACAGTAAATATAAAATGCCAAATGCCAAATGGTCAGGCAACTTTGTTGAATTTTGAAATATAATAGTTATATAAATTATTAGTGGATATGAACATGGGAAAATTCAATTATATATCATTAGAAGAAGCACGAACCAGAGCGATGGAAGAAAAATATATTGTCGCAGATTTGAGAAGTCCCCAGGAATTCTATTACTCACACGTTGACAATGCCATTAACGTTCCGAATCCAACAGTTGAAAAAATAGCACAGTACAATAAGAAAGATTACACATGGATTCTATATTGCAGAAGAGGTAGTCTAAGTTTCAAACTGGCAAGTGAATTATCAGATTTCGGATATAAGGTACTGGCTGTTGTGGGCGGTTACAAGGAGTAAAAGTAGAACTTGGGTTACTAAATATAGGCAGGATTAAGGAATGATACTATTGTGGTTCATGGGAATAATGTTCCTGCATTGTTGCGGAATGTTATTGTGGCTGTAAGAGAATGTCACTTCGGCTGTTAAAGTTGACAGCGCAAACTATTGTTATTATTATTGAAGAAGTAGCGAAAAAAAAAGTTAATAGGCAATTAAAAAAATACAACAAAGATAGGAAGATAAATGGATAATTTAACATTAGTAGCACCATGTCATTTTGGTGTTGAATCAGTATTAAAAAGAGAAATTTTAGATTTAGGATATGAAATAATCAAGGTTGAAGATGGCAGAATCACATACAAAGGTGACAGCCTTGCAGTTTGCAGATCAAACGTTTTTTTGCGGACGGCAGAACGTGTTTTAATTCAAATTGGAAGAGTTAAGGCAACAAGTTATGATCAACTGTTTGAGGAAGTAAAAAAACTTAATTGGTCAGATTTTATTCCAGCAGACGGAAAGTTCTGGGTTAAGAAAGCAAGTACTGTAAAGAGCAAACTTTTTAGCCCTTCAGACATACAGAGAATTGTGAAGAAGGCAATTGTTGAAAGTCTGAAAATAGACTATAAAGTAAATTGGTTTGACGAAGATGGAAGTGAGTACCCAATTAGAGTATTCTTTTACAAGGATGAGGCAATTATCGCCCTTGACAGTACAGGTGAGTCGTTGCACAAGCGAGGTTATAGAAAGTACACAGCTAAGGCACCTATTTCAGAGACATTAGCAGCAGCTCTTATTATGCTTACTCCATGGCACAAGGATAGAATTTTAGTTGATCCTTTTTGTGGATGTGGAACATTTCCAATTGAGGCAGCCATGATTGCAGCTAACATTGCCCCTGGAATGAATAGGGAATTTACAGCAGAAGAATGGACAAATATTATAGACAAAAAAGACTGGTATCAGGCAATTAATGAGGCAAATGATTTAATTGACGATGATATACAGGTAGACATTCAGGGGTACGATATTGATAAGGAAATGGTGGAATATTCACGTAAAAATGCAGAAAATGCAGGTGTGGACCATTTAATTCATTTTCAGACAAGACCTGTGGAAAAATTAAGTCACAGCAAGAAATATGGATTTATAATTACAAACCCTCCTTACGGCGAAAGACTTGAGGAGAAGTCTGCTTTGAAACCACTTTACAGAACCATAGGGGAAAGATACAAGAGTTTGGACAGTTGGTCTGCGTTTATTATTACATCTTACGAGGATGCAGAAAAGGATATGGGAATAAAAGCAACTAAAAACCGTAAAATATATAATGGAATGTTGAAAACATATTTCTACCAGTTTATGGGACCAAAACCACCTAAAAAAGGAAAAGTGAATGAAAAGAAAGAAAATAATTAAATTAATTATTTGGGGAATTGGGCTGGTTTGTATTATCGGAATTGCTAATTTTATAATTACAAGCGGTACTGTTGAAAGAAATTCAGCAGATTATGAAAAAGCTAAAATAAAAAATTGGAATGCCGTAATGGCAAAAAGTTCCAACAAAAAAGTAATTAATTTACAGGTTGATAATAAAAAAATAGAATCGAAAGATTATACGCTTTATATGAGTGACAATATGAATCTGATGATTCCAATTAATATAATAATGGATGTTTTTGACTGTTCCCAAAATATTTATAATAACAAAAGGGTAATAGTTGAAAAAGGCAGAAATATTGCGGTTATGTACATTGGAAAAGACACAATAATTTTTAACGACAACCAGTACAAATTACAGGATAAAGTCGTAAGAAAAAATGGAACAGTTTACATACCTGCAAATATTTTTAAGGATTATTTTAATTATAAATATACATGGGACAGTCAGCTAAATAAGGCGTTTATGAATGACAGGGCAGTGAAGGATTCAAAGCTACCTGCAAGATATAGTTATATTGACAAAAAGAGAGCAGTGGAGGTTAAGGACCAGGGAAATTATGGAACATGTTGGGCTTTTGCAACTTTGACGGCTCTTGAAACATCACTTATGCCTGAAGAAAAATTGGATTTTTCTGAGAATAATTTGGTATACAATAATGACTTAGGAAATGACATTCAGGACGGGGGTGACTATATGATGGCAATGTCATATTTAATGGCATGGAAAGGCCCTGTTTTAGAAAAAGACGACAAATATGGAAATGAAACTTACAACAAGAATGCCAAAGTTGTAAAGCATGTTCAGGAGGCTCAAATTATTCCCGAAAAGGATTACGAACAGATAAAAGAAATGGTTTACAAATACGGCGGTGTTGAAACTTCAATGTACATGTCAATGAGTAATGCTGATATGTCGTCAGTTTATTATAACGAGACAGAACATGCCTATTGTTACAAGGGAAATAATAAGCCAAATCACGATGTTGTAATAATTGGCTGGGATGATAATTATTCAAAAGAATTGTTTAATGATACGTCAATAAAAGGTGACGGGGCTTTTATTTGCATGAACAGTTGGGGAGAAGATTTTGGCTATAAGGGAACTTTTTACGTTTCTTATTATGATGACCTTATTGGAAAAAATAACGTTTGTTACACAAAAGTAGAAGACACTGATAATTACAAGAGTATATATCAAAGCGATTTGTGTGGCTGGACGGGAACCATGGGCTTTCAAAATGAGCCTACAGTGTATTTTTCAAATGTTTTTAAGGCAAAGGCTGACGATAAAATTAAGTCGGTTGGTTTTTACGGCACAGATACTAATTTGAAATATGAAGTATTTGTATGCACAGACTACAAAAATAATGCTTCATTAAACGAGCGTAGTCATGTTGCAGCAAGGGGAAAATTGACAAATAAAGGCTTTTACACAATTGAGCTGGACAAAGAATATGCTGTGAAGAAAAATCAGAAATTTGCCATTATTATAAAAGTAACCAACAATAACAATGATAATGTATTTAAGTTGATACCGGTGGAAATGCAAACAAAATCAATGGAAGGGAAGGTAGACCTAACAGATGGGGAGGGCTATTTTAGCTCCAGTGGTGTTAATTGGCAGTCTGCCGAAAATCAGGGTTGTAATATATGTTTAAAAGCCTATGGGGCAAATTAACCGGGGATATTCCCCAAATATAAACCGCAAAACAGGCTGGAACACATTATGTACAAAACTGTTAGAATAAAGTAAAAAAACACGTGATATGAGCGATTTTGGACGAAATATTACGTGTTAAAAGCTTTAATATACATAATTGTTACATAGAAAGAAACAAAATGAACCTAGTTCCCTTTGTTTCTGACAAATGGCACTGATTTAAAGACGGTGGCAATACGTATAATACGAGAAAGGAACAAAGCATGAAAAAGATAATTTTTGCAACTACAAACGAAAATAAAGTTCGTGAAGTAAGAATGATGATGGATGGACTGGATGTAGAACTTTGCACAATGAAAGAAGCAGGAGTGGATGTTGACATTGTGGAAGACGGGACAACTTTTGAGGAAAATGCCATTATTAAGGCGAAAACGATAATGGAAATAACAGGAGAAATCGCAATTGCCGATGACTCAGGGTTAGAAGTAGATTATTTAGATGGGGCACCGGGAATTTATTCTGCAAGATTTTTAGGGGAAGATACCAGCTACGATATAAAAAATAACTATATTATCGAAAAATTAAAAGATGCAAAGGGAAAAGAGCGTAGTGCAAGATTTGTGTGTGCCATGGCTGTAGCTTTCCCAAATGGCGAAATTTCGACCTGTAAGGGCGTAATTGAAGGCTTGATTACATACGAGCAAAAAGGAACAAACGGATTCGGATATGATCCTATTGTTTATGTGCCTGAATTTGAGATGACAACAGGCGAAATGACTCCTGAATTAAAAAACAGTATTAGTCATAGGGGAAAAGCATTAGAACAAATGAAAGAAATTTTGAAAGGAAAACTTTAAGATTATGAAAAAGGTAATAATTATTAGCGACTCACATGGAAATTTAGATAATGTTAGAAAAATTGTTGAAAAAGAGAAAAATTATGATATGGTAATTCATCTTGGGGATTTAATTGGACAGGATGATTTACTAAAAGAAATTTGCAAATGTGAAATAAAATGTGTAAGAGGAAATTGTGATTTAATGTCAGAAAATCCACTTTTTGATATTGTAGAAGTTGAAAAAAATAAAATTTTTATAACTCATGGGCATTGTTTTGGTGTAAATTTTGGCGTGGAAAAATTATGTTACGCAGCAGAAGAAGAGGGCTGCAAAATTGCAATGTATGGTCACACTCATTATCCGGAAAATTCTGTCTATGGTGGCATAATCGTAGTAAATCCAGGCAGTGTGAGCCAACCAAGACAATTAAATCACAAGCCAACTTATGGAATTTTGACGGTAGATGACAGTGGAAAATTGGACGTTAGAATCCAGTATGTTTAGCCGTAGAAATCAGGTTAAAAAATTTTTTAAAAAAAATTAAAAAAAACGCTTGACTTTATTTGGCACTTACCCTATAATTACTCTTGCGTTGTGAAACACAAGGCAACACAAAAACACAGAACGGGGTGTGGCTCAGCTTGGCTAGAGCGCCTGATTTGGGATCAGGAGGTCGCAGGTTCGAATCCTGTCACCCCGATGTTTTGCGGGTGTAGTTCAGTGGTAGAACACCAGCCTTCCAAGCTGGATATGTGGGTTCGATTCCCATCACCCGCTTCTATATAGCAATAGTTATATGGGGTATGTGTCCATAGCTCAGCTGGATAGAGCAACGGCCTTCTAAGCCGTGGGTCGGGGGTTCGAATCCCTTTGGGCACACTTCTGGATTAAACCAGAGCATGGCATGGTGGCTATAGCGCAGTTGGTTAGCGCGCCAGATTGTGGCTCTGGAGACCGAGGGTTCGAATCCCTCTAGCCACCTTACACAATGGGCTATCGCCAAGCGGTAAGGCACAGGACTTTGACTCCTGCACTCGCTGGTTCGAATCCAGCTAGCCCAGTTAGATGGGTTAGACTCATTAAGAAAAATAATTAATACGGGCCACTAGCTCAGATGGTAGAGCACTTGACTTTTAATCAAGTTGTCTGGGGTTCGATTCCCCAGTGGCTCACTAGGGTGCAAGTTTTACTTGCACCTTTTGATTTTAACAGGGTATGCAAATACCAGCGCATAAGCTACTGTGAAGCAATTAAGGTTCATGTACTAATGTGCACAAGTTAATATCCGCGGGTGTGGCGGAATTGGCAGACGCGCTAGATTTAGGTTCTAGTGGGAGACCGTGCAGGTTCAAGTCCTGTCACCCGCAGTTTAAGAAAGTCGAATCTCTTGTTGAGGTTCGACTTTTTCTTTTGCTAGTAAATAAATACGAAATATGATAAAATTATAGAGTTGTGTGCAAACAATGACAAAGTGAAGAAAAGACTGGAGAGTAAAATGAAAAAAGTAATTATTATTGGTGCAGGCCCGGCAGGACTTACAGCAGGATACGAACTATTAAAACAAAAAGGATATGAAGTTACTATTCTGGAGGAAACGGACAGAATAGGGGGAATTTCACAGACTGTAAAATATAAAGGAAACAGAATGGACATTGGTGGCCATAGATTTTTCTCCAAAGATGACAGAGTAAATAATTGGTGGAACAATATAATGCCAATACAGGGGAAACCATCATACGACGATAAGGTTTTAGGAAGAGAAAAAAGCTACGCTACAAACGGACCTGATCCTGAAAAAGAAGATGTGGTAATGCTTGTAAGAAACAGAGTTTCAAGAATTTATTACGCAAAGCATTTCTTTGATTATCCGGTCTCTCTTAAATGGGCGACAATTAAGAACATGGGCTTTGCTACAACTATGAAGGCTGGCTTTAGTTATTTACATTCCGTTTTCAGAAAACTGCCTGAAGATAATTTGGAAAATTTCTATATAAACAGATTTGGACGAGTTTTGTATTCTATGTTTTTTGAAGGCTATACAGAGAAACTTTGGGGCCGACACCCTAGGGAAATCTCGGCAGATTGGGGAGCGCAAAGAGTAAAAGGACTTTCAATATCTGCTGTTTTAAAAGATGTATTCAGCAAGATTATGCCAAGTGGAAAAAACAAAAAAGTAGAAACTTCATTAATTGAAGAATACATATATCCTAAATATGGACCAGGCCAGTTGTGGGAAATGGTTGCCAAAGAAATAGAAGAAATGGGCGGTACCATTGTTTTTAACAGCAAGGTTACAACAATTAATACGGAAGATGGTGGTAAAACTGATAACAAAGGAGCGCATAATAAGGAAAGTAGCGGAGTACATAATCAGGAAAACAGAGAAGTGCATAATCCGGAAAATAATATAGTAAAAAGTGTTTGTTGCATAGAAAACGGACAGACAGTGGAATATGAAGGAAATATTTTTATTTCTTCAATGCCCGTTAATGACTTGGTGGCAGGCATAAAGGGCAGTGAAATACCGCAGGTAGTTGAAGAGTCAGCAAAAGATTTACCTTTCAGGGATTTTGTCACAGTTGGCTTGCTTTTAGACAAATTAAATTTGAAAAACGAAACTAAATTAAAAACTTTAAATAATATTGTGCCTGATTGCTGGATTTATGTTCAGGATACAGGAGTTAAGCTGGGAAGAATTCAGGTGTTTAACAACTGGTCGCCTTACATGGTTCAGGAGCCGGACAAATATGTTTGGATAGGACTGGAATATTTTTGCAGGGAAGGCGATGAATTCTGGAATATGAGTGATAAGGAATGTATTGATTTTGCAATTAATGAGCTGGTCAAAATGGACGTGATTAAGACAGCGGATGTGCTTGATGCTCATAGAGAAAAAATCAAGAAAGCCTATCCGGCATACTTTGATGGCTATGCAAATATGAATGAAATTATTGATTACCTTAATACTTTTGACAATTTGTATTGCGTGGGTCGAAACGGTCAGCACAGATATAACAATATGGATCATTCAATGGTTACATCTTTTGAAACTGTAAAAAATATTGTGAATAATATTAAAGACAAAAGCAATATTTGGAATGTGAATACAGACAAAGAATATCACGAAACAAAAGAATAAACATTAGCAATAGAATGACAATGGGTAGGAAATCCAAACAAAAGTAAAATTGTTACAGAAACAATAAGGAGCAAAAATGCAATATTTAATGTTCTTAATAGGAATTGTCTTGGGGGTTCTTATTATCAAAATTTTCAACAGAAAAATAGAGAAATCAATTAAACTAAAAAAATATAACAGATATATGTTCTGGGTTGTGCAGGCATTGCTTGCAGCAGTGGTATTGGAAATTTTTACTTTTAATTTCACAAGCTATGAGAAAAACAATAATCCAAAGTTTGCTGTAATGTTTGATACTAATACACTTGGAAACACCGTAACTTCAGACAGCAATGAAATAGTAGAAAAGAATAAGGCGAAAAACGGAAACGTGGAAGTAAGCAAGGAAGGGGAAACACGTTTGTATTCTGTTATTGTGTATGCCGACTGTGCGATTAAAGATTTGGACCTATCTATGGATGGGACAGAGAAAACTGCTGACTGTAAGGTCTATTATAAGGACGAGGCGAACACTGTAGAATACGCGAAAGCCGACTGCAATGTAACACTTGTAAATGGACTTGCATCTACAGGACATATAAAAACTCATTTTGCAGGGAAAACAGATTCTGTAAAACTAACCTTAGAGGTTCCGGTAGAATCTTCTATAAGTAAAATATATGTGAAAGTAAATTATAGTAAGGCTTTCAAATTTAATGCTATTAGAACTATAGTTATGATGATTTTTATTATGCTTTTTACCCTTATAAGATTCACAGGAAGCGTTGAGTTTGTAAATAAAACAAAAAATATACATTATAATAGGAAGATACTCGTTACAATAATGATTCTTCAGGTTGGATTTGTGGTTCTGCTAGCGGGCATGACTAATGCTTGTTTTGATTATGCAGGACGGCTAACCGGATTTGATTTTAGCACCGATATGGACGCTTATCAGGAATTAACAGTGGCGCTGGCAAATGGAAAAGTAGACATAAATGGTGTTAGTAGTAGTGGAACCTATTTTGTGCAAAGTCAGATTGAACAACTTAACAAGTTAAAGAACCCATACGAATGGAAGCAAAGAAGCAATATTAAATACAAGTGGGACAGAGCTTTTTACAAAGGAAAATATTATTGCTACTTTGGTGTTGTGCCTGTGCTGTTTGTATATCTTCCTATTTATATGGTAACGGGCGCACTGATTAGCACGAAAATATATGTATTAATGATGTGCGTTATTTGCATGTTTCTTATGTGCAATCTAATAATGACGATAGTCAACCGTTGGAAAAAGCCTGTTAATGTGTGGGTAATCGCAAGTTTGGTTGTGTGCTTCATTAGCAGCTCCTTCCTATTATATAGTATTAACGGAAGCAAGTTCTATGAGGCGGCATCAATATCTGCACTTGCCTCGGCTTTGATGGGGATTGATTGCATACTTAATGCCTTTACCGAAAAAGGAATAAAAAAGAAAAGGCTTCTGCTTGGAGCGACTTTTATGGCACTGGCAGTAGGCTGCAGACCAAACTTTGTGTTGGCGTCAATTATTATTTTGCCGATAGTTCTAAATGGACTGGCAACAAACGGTGGATATAATAGAATAAATAAAGTTGGAAAGACAAGTGGAAATGAACAAAAAAAATGCAATTATTTTAAGGCAATATTTTCCAGAAAAAATATAAAAGAGATAATAACATTTGCCTTGCCATATTTGGTGATTGGAATTGCTCTAATGTATTACAATTATATTCGTTTCGGAAGTATTACAGAGTTTGGAGCAAAGTATCAATTAACTGTGTACGATACAAGTTACTACCATATAACGGATATTGGAAAACTTCCTGTGGCAATAAGCAAAGGCTTGTTAATGCCACCAAGCGTAAGTTCGGTTTTTCCATACTTAAATCCGACAATGACAGGTAGTAATTACATGGGCTTCTTCTACAGCATGGCTTGTATGGGAATATTTGCTTATCCTATTATGTGGCTGCTTGCTCTGATTCCGTGGACCGGCAGAAGAATCGTAAAAGAAACAGGAAACAGAGGCTTCGTAATGACAACTTTGGTAGTTGCTTTCGCAATGTGTTATATAACAACCACAATGGGTGGAACGTCACTTCGATATTCTATTGATTATGCCTGGATGTTCTTTCTTCCTATTATATATGTGGTTCTTATCATGTATTCCAAGGCGAGAGAAAAAGGCATTGAAAGATATGTAACAAAAATAATGATTGGTCTTGCCATAGCATCTTTTGCAATAACAGCCATGGTTGCAATCTCTCCGGAATGGAGCGATATAAAATATGATTCGCCAGTACTGTTTTATTATATTAAACAGATGCTGGTATTTTGGAAATAACTCTAGAGAACAATAGAATAGTATATTAAGCTTAAATAGCCTGCGTATCTAATAGTAATAGATGCGCAGGCTTTTTTCGTTAAAACAAAATGAAAAAATAGACAAGAAAAGACAAAAAAATATCTAAAAAATATACAAAAGAACGAAAAACGTTTCCCCAAAAATAAAAAATAATAAAAAATAATAAAAAACATTTTTTTTGCAACGTTTTTTCAATGCCAAAATTGTAAGATGTGACAAAAAAGTGAACGGTATATGTTCTTTTATTGAAAAAAATTGACGAATCCGATAAAATAAAAGTAAAACAAAGTGGATAAGTGGGTCTTTTTGACTCAAAATGCCATATTTGAATAAATTGATTTTACTAATTATATAGAAAAAATAAATTTGAAGAATACTAAACTTTAGGATAAAGCACGAAAGGACAGGAAGAATTATGAAACAGATAGCGAGAAGAATAACAGGTTGGCTATTGGTATTGTCAATGGTAACATCCATGTTTGGACAATCCACACCAATCACATACGCTGCTTCCAACAATGGTAAAGGGGAGACACCGGGAATTGAATTCTCAATGGTGTACCAGTCAGGTGGTAGTAGTATTAACGCAGATAAGGATAATACGAATGGAGACAATGAAGTATCGGATAGTCTGCAAGGTAAGAACAAAGCGTTGTTAGGACGTGGATATGAGAATCATATTAAGGTAAACCTTGTAGGAAACCTGAATGGTAACGGTAGAGCTTCAGGAATGTACTTTGAATTGGAATTACCGGTATTTCGTATTGTAAATGACAAGCTTACACTCATTCCATCAGAGGAGGCCGCAAAGCTAACTGATGAAGATTTTAAAAATGATAAAAGTCTTATAAGGGTTATGGCAGAGTTTACATCTGACACACCATTAGATTGGGATTATGCTCAGGACAAACATTATTGGGGAACTAAGGTAAGGGTTAAAAATACAGGTAATGTTGTTGCAGGAAAACAGGCGGTACTGCCTGTGAACTTGTGGTTTGAAGGAAATATGCCTGAAAACTCAGCGAGTATAGTTAAGCTGGGTGGCGGTTATGCAACCTATAGAGACTATAGTGGAAATATATATGATGGTTACGAAAAGGATGCAACTACAGTAACAGATACTGCTGCTACATTTACTATGATTTGTAGTAACTTAGAGTGGACAACAAGTATCGTAGGAGTTGCACCTAAGAATGTTCTTTGGGATAGATACAATTATGTAACTTATAAAATTACAATAAAAAATACATCTAAGGATACGGATTCCTGTTATGATTCTTCCAACTTCCAAATTAAAGCACCGACGGATTTTGAAACCGTAGACGGATGGGAAAGCGGACTTCATGTAGAGAATGCAGCAAAGTTCCTGTACAACAACGGCTCACCGACTGCTAATAATAAATGGGACAATTGGGAAAACGCTAATGAACTTATGGTAGGTGTTCCCGGCAAGGGTGGCATCATGATTTATGATGTTACTGAACTAGAGTCTACTGAATC
Source organism: Eubacterium sp. AF34-35BH (assembly GCF_003477765.1). Classification (NCBI taxonomy): domain Bacteria; kingdom Bacillati; phylum Bacillota; class Clostridia; order Eubacteriales; family Eubacteriaceae; genus Eubacterium; species Eubacterium sp. AF34-35BH. Next base: position 70,318 of record NZ_QUDZ01000010.1, on the reverse strand, counting down.
AGGTCAGGCTGCGATGGAAAAATGGGATATGACTAATTTCACTAACATCACAGATGATAAGGGAAATGAGTTAAAGACAATGCCATATTATTTCAAAAAAGATGGAGGTATTTATTTTGAAAAAAATGGTAAGGTTTACAGTGGAGCCGGAGTAAACAAGCATGAAGATTCATCAGGATATGATCATCGTACATTCTATGTATCACTTCCTATGAGCACAGATATACCTAGTGATAAATTATCTAGAATTCCAATTAAGGTATATAACACTATAGCTTTTGGTGAGGGATATACTTGGACAAAAGTTAGTCAAAATGTTAATTGGGGATTTATAGCACCAGTTGATGACTTCCAAGGCAAGAAATTTGTTACAGAAACGGAAGAAGTAAACGGTGTAGAACAGGAGGTTGAAAAAGACGAAAAAGAAGTTGCTATTAATGATACCGTAGATTACTATCTTGGACATTTCCAAAATACAGGAAATATACCAGTGTTCAATGCAATGGCAACTGACTCCATTGATAAAGATTTTGAACTAAACAAAATATCTGCAATATTCAATGTAGATGCTGACAAGGACGAACCGAAACTTGCAGATTGGTTTGATGAGGATAATACAGTTCAGTTTGAATTCCTAACTTATGATAATCTTAACGGTACAGGAGATCCAAAGTCAGAGTATGTTACTTTAGGTAAAATGGAACCAGATGCGGATTTGACAGATTCAACACACAAAGCTTGGAGCTTACAGTTAGGAAACTTAATTGATGACTATATACAGAAGGTTGAAGCAACAGGTAAGAAGTGTGTATATAACTATCACTTCCGACTGAAATTCAAAAAACGTATTGAAGCAGGAGAAAGCTTTGATGGTCGAGTGGCAATCAATGGTGTTGTAAGTAAAGGTAAAAAATATCCAAACGACTTAGTTACTTCTTATGAAAGATGGGTTGGTGATCCAAGCAAACGTTCAGAAGAAGGTGAGGATGGATACAAAAAAGATTTAAAAGAATTAGATAAATCTACAGCGTCCATTCAGGCAATAGTTGCTGATCCTAAGATTGATACAAAAGTTGTTAAGAAAACTGATACAGGATATGAGAAAAAAGATCCTATGGAAGTACCTGTTAACACAAAAGGCTATGGTATTTATTATCAGTTAGGTAACGACAGTGTTTCAAAGATTATGCCAGGACAGTTTGATTCTGGTGAGCTGGCAAAATACAATGATAAAGCTGGAAAGGTAAAGGGCTTTATTACAGACAAGGTTATTTTGTCGAAGAGATTAGTAGATAAAGTGGCGAAAATATCTTCTATAACACTTCACACAGGTGCAGACACAAATCCTGATATTACATTAAAGGTATCTGATTTGAGTAAAGATGCAGACGGAAATTACTATATAGATAAAAGCGTCTGGAAAGATAAAGGCGAACTTATTAATGTTACTGTAGACATGAAGAGCTTTTTAGACAAAATAGAAATAACTCCGGATAACGAAGATGTTTACATATTATTAGAAGGAATTGCAAATTTAGTTTCACCTAAGGTAAAGAAAGATACATCAAAAGATGACGATAAAAAAGATGACGATAAAAAAGATGATCAGGACATACCTGAGGAAGAAAAGTATGACTGCACAATAGTCAAAGGTACATTTACAACTAAATATAAAGATGAGGATTTGAATGTAAGTGATGAAGATGAAGCAACACTAATCGTTAGAAATATTAATCCTGTTATTAAAGGCATAAGTTATGGTCAGGATTATATTGAAAACGGACAGCATATTAAGTCAGATGAAAACAAGGCAAGTGGAGCTGAGGAACAGGATAAGATTAATCAGATTGAAGTTCCAAAGGAAATTGACAATGCTGGTTACAAATTCTTTGTTAGTAATGCAACACCATCATATTCAGAAGAAGCAAAAATTTCAATTGACTTATCAAGTAGTGTTGGAAGTAAAACAAAGTCTAATGATGTAAGAGGCTTCTTAACAAAAACAATTACTATTAAGAACTTCAAAGATGTGGCAGACATTAAACAGATTAGATTCTGGAATTGGGACAAAGATCCAAGTGCAGACAATGCAGATGTTACTATTCCATTTGACAGCATGACTGTATCACAGGATGGAACAATTACAATTGAGTTGAAAGATTATACTCAGATTGAATATTTGAAATATATGGTTATTGATTTAAATAACTTCTTAGGAGGCAAGGACGAAGATACTCCTGAGATGGAAATTCAAATTGATGGTAGAACAGAATGGTTCAATAATCTTGATGCTGTTATGAACTTCACACCTGATGATAAGACAATGCAGGTGGAGGCAGATACAAAGAGCATTGTAGATTTAACAAATCGTTTATACATTCAGGAACCATATGCGGAAATACATGCAGATGTTCATTACTATGATTTAGATGGAACAACAAAAACTGATGCAAATAATAGAGATAAAACTGATAAGTGGTTAGGTATACCATACGACAGAGATTTCATCTATACAATTGATATAGGAAATACATGCAAATCAAAATTAGATGACTTTGATGTTATTATTGACTTGCCTGTTAATGACAACAAACAGGGTGATGAAGCTAACACAGGATTCCACACTACAGGAATTAGAATTAGTAAAGAATTAGTAGGTCAGTACGAAAAGTTAGAAAAGCTTACATTATATGATGCAGATAGCGACCAGGGAAAAGTCTTTAATATAGACTATAAAAACGGCAAGTTAATATCTGAAGACGGTCAGAGTGTAATTGAAGGTGTGGTTGTAGACGGAGATATTTATATAGATGAACAGAAGATATATACTGAGTTCGGTATGAATATCAAGAATCTTAAGAAAGTGATTATTACAGGCAAGGGCTTCAGAGCCACAAGAGAAGCACCAGCTGATGAAAAACACAGAGTTACATTATACGGTTATTTAGATTCTAAGATTAATTCTTGGAATGAAATGGAAGTTAACGGAAAGAACTACTTATCTGAATTCAGAGACAGTGGTGATGACTATATATTTACAACACGTGATACTGCAAAGGCATTAGTTAGTAAAATGTATTTTGATACAACAATGGTTGCAGGATATAAAGACAATAACGATAATGGTAAACGATTTGACTCAGTGAGTGATTCATATGAGCATATGCGATTGGAGCACTCTCATTATGGATGGACTGATGAATATCCAGATAATGATGAATTAGATATTGGTTATAAAGCAATAGGTTCATATTTATTAGACTTTAGACAATATTTGAATTCGGGAAGCAATTATCCGAATGATGCAAATCATCAGGAATTGTATGATATGGTACCAAATACATCTAATGCAAAGTGTACTCCGAATGATTATGTGTATACACAGTCAATGAACACAGCAGTAGATGTTGAAATGACGGTTAATTTGCCATCGAATTCATTTGAAGCATATTATTTAAAGGTGCATCCATATGCATATGACTATATTAAGGAAATAAAAATTCATCGTGAAGGTGACGATAATGATACTTGGACTACAGTAAAAGAGTCCGACTGGAAAGATTCTATAGAAAAAATCACAGGAACTAATGGAAAAGATTCTTATTATAGATTAAATCTTTGTAAATTGGGTGATGAATATGGTATATATAGAAGTCCTAAGATTGACTATAAGACAGATAAGGCTGTAGACAAAATCGTCATTGCTCTAAAAATTAACAGAGATGCTTCTGAAGAGAAAAATGGTGAAACAGTTGCTAAAAATGCAGACTATGGTACTTGGTATAATTTTAATGATGAAAAGACTAAGTATATGTTTGAGATAACGGGTCGTTTCTTTAAATCAGGTGTGGCTGATGCTACAGCAAGCACAAAGATGGATATTGGCGGTTATACTGAACGTCAGTTTTCTCAGGCAAAGAAGAGAACTGATGAAGGAAAGCCAAATGGAATGAATAATACTAGCATTGCTTCGTCAGATTTGGCAGGCGGAAATGGCATAGTTAACCGTATTGATGCGGCAAATGCAGCTTATCGTTCGCTTTGGTCATGGCAAGATTATTACAAAACATGTATGTCATATGGTGTACATAATTATGCAGCTTATAAATCGGGACATTTGTTTACTACAGCAAAGGTTTATGTACATCCGGAAAAGAACAGTATTGTGAAAGGTGTACATGAAACACCAAAGACCAAGACGGACAGAAAGGCTAAGTTCTCATTATACAATGAATACTCAGTTAGTTTTGTGCAAACTCCGTATGGAGCATCACAAGATTGTATGGATGAACATAGGTCAACAGGTCATTCAGATGACTATTCGATTTATAATGACCCATACAACTGGACAGGAAAACATTCCTTTACTGATAAAGTTGTATTAACAGATACGTTACCGTACGTTAGACCTGATAGTGATTCAAACTATTATGGTTTCTTAGCAAAGAAGATTCTTATTTCAGAAGATTTACAACAATATATTGACAAGGTGGTTGTATATAAGAAGAAGTCAACATTAGATACAGATGGCAATGTGACTGATACTAACTTAACGGATACAATTACTATACAGGGGAAAGATATTGAAAAAGAAAATACAACCAATAATAATAGACGGGTTGATGGAAGTGACCAACATAAGGTACATACTACAGCAAGTAGAACATTTTATGAAATACCTGTAGTGTATCCACAAAGCAGTAGCTCATCACAGGTTACAGGAAATACAGCAGGTTCTATCGTATTAGGTGATGATGAATATATTACAAAATATGAAATTCACCTAAAAGATTTAGGCGGTGATGTTGACTATGCAGCAGAGTTGAAGGATATGGAGGATTTGCTTGATTCACATAATCATGGGGTAGACACTTTACCTGATATATACGTTGGTGGTGACATATATAGAATTACTGATGATAATATTAAAACATCAGGCAAATTTAATGATTGGAACAATATGAAGTGCGACAACTATATGCAGGAAAGCACAAAACCATATACTTCTAATAATGACAGTGCTTTGATTACATCCTATAGAATACCGTTCCAGGCGGGTGTTAATATTTCAGTAGGAAATAAAAGCAATACTATATATGACTATCAGAGTGACAACAAGACACCTAACCTTGCTAAATTTAATATTAAAGTTTGGAACCGTCAGGATACAAATAGTGAATCTGGAAGATCCGCAGAAATAGATAGTGCCACTGTTACGAATAGTATGGACTCAACCTATCGTCTTAAACATATTTATATACCAGAGGCGTTTATAACTGGTGATTGGTTTAATGTAGATTACTTAAAGATAGGTGACACTACATACACATTGGCACAATTGAAAACATTGCTTACAGATACTGAACATAAATATTTTAGCTATGACAGTGAAAATAAGCAGTATGTATTTGATGTAAATGAATATGTTAGAGATCGTGTTAATACATTAACAAAGATTACACCTAATAATACAAAGAAAGACAGTTCACAGTATTATAAAGAATTTGTAGATTCATTTGTAATTAAGTTCAAAGGTGTAGGAGAAGGTATATTAGATGGTGGTGATTTCTTAAATGTTAACAAAGAGAATTTGGCTGACGTTACATTAGCTAATGCTCAAAGCACATTCTCTTATGATGGTGTTTATGTTGACAGAAATAAGGATGACATTGAAGCTAATGCATGGACATATGATTCAACACCAACAATAATTAATAGTCCTGATAGTTTTACAACAAGTTGGCCACATGCACGTAACTATGTAAGTTCAACCTTTACAACACAGGAACCTGATGCATGGGGATGGTCAGGATATGTTACAGGCACAAGTACATACACAGAATATGTTGTAAAGAACCTTGTAAGTACATTTGAAGTTTCAATGAAACGTGAAACAAAAATTTCAGATAGTACAAATTCATTCGCTTACGACATTGATGGTAAAACTAAAGTAGCATTAAATAAAAATCAATTATTACCTGATGACTTTATTGAGTACCAGATTAGTTTAGGAACATCAGATGATTCAGCAATTCCTGTATATCATCCTGATGTAAGATTCATTGTACCAAATGGTCAGCGAATTATTGGTTGGTACATATTAGAGAATGATTCTGATATAGGAAATGAAGATATCACTGCACAGGCAACCAGTGGAAGCAACACAGTAAGTATAGTTAAGGACAAGCGTTACTATAAGGCAAGTGATAATACAGATACAAATTACAAACAGTTAAACATTTCATGTGGTGATTTAACAAAAGATGAAAAATACAATCAAATAACTAAAGGTAAAAATATTAAGATTGTTGTTATAACTGAATTAACACAGGAAGTAAAACCGTTTGAAGGTAAGAATATTGTACAAAATGTATATGTTACTACACATCCAAAACATACATATTCACAGCATGCATTATATTACAAGGATAGTGGGGATAATGTAACATATGGCAGATTATATGGTCAAAGTGGCTATTATGGTTCTTTCTATAATAATGAAAGTTCTTATGTTGGAACTATTAAGAGTGACATAACTTATTACAATAGCTCATTGACACCTGAATTAGTATATGTTGACGGATATGAGACACCGGGTAGAAATGAAGATACAAATCCACACATAGATGAAAGACCTATGATTGCTAAGTTGTATGGCCCAAATAAGGGAGCTGTAACTAATAGCACAACACATAAATTATCATCTATTACATATACAACATCTTTCTTAACTAATAGTAGAAAAGATGGTAGATGGTTTAAGGGATTTGATTTAACAGAAAAACCGGAATTTGCTTATCCTGAAAATATGGATTCTACAGGAACTAAGAAGGCTAAGGTTGAATATTGTTTCTACAAGGATTTATCAGGTAAGACAATAGGAACAGATGTTGGTATTTATACAGATAAACAGTATATATCTCAATGGGTAGAGGCTGATAAAGTATTAACAGGTGATACAATCACACAAGCTCAGATAGATGCAGGTTACTTCTTATTAAAGGATGCAGTATCTATTAGATGGACATATTATGATGTACCGGCAGAAGAAATTACATTTGCTACAGCAGATAAGCCATTCGAACTTCATGGTATTGGTAGATATCGTGACACTAGAAATGCTGCTGAGAAGCAAAACACAACTGCCAGTGACAAGTTCACTATAGGAGTATCAGCAAGTTGTGCGTTTGAACATTTACATGATGAAGACATTAGCAACACTGATGAAAATCAAACAACAACAGATACTAAATATGAAAATACTTCTACAGCAACAATATACGGAAGTACAACAGCGGTAATTACAAGAGAAAGACCAATACTTACAGTTCACACACAAATATTTAAAAATTCTGATGACGCAGCAGTTAAATACAATGCTAATGCTGAACAGATAAAAGGTTATCGACCTGGTGACAAAGTTTGGTATAAGACAACTGTAATTAACAATAAGAGAGGACAAACTGATCCGCAGGGGGCATTATTGAATCCTGCATTGTTTGACAAGATTCCTGAATACATTACTACTTCAGGTCTTGATGCAAATAAGATTAAGATAAAATGGTATAATGCAGATGGTACACTGAAAGATGATTCGGAAATACCAAAGTATACTATTACGAAAACAAAATTCAGTGATGCAGCAGATTATGGTGGAGATTTTGTTACTACAAAGAATTACAATGACGGAGTTTCTAATACAGGTAGCGGTCATGCATACACAGATCTGATATTTAATGGAACTAAGAAAAACACAGACACAACATCAATTGACTTTAACGTATATCAGATACAGTTTGATGATGGTTCGCGCTTAGAAATTGGTGAAACATTAGAAGTGTATTATGAGGCAGAAATCAGAAAAGAAGATTTGCCTTTAGCTTATACAACACGTAATAATGAAGATGGTACTCAGAAAACTTATGTGGATTACTATCCAAAGATGGGTGAGTATTACCAGTGGCAGAACTTCTACTGGTCATATAGTTATTCATATCCATATATTGGGACTATTGGTTCATTAAGCACACGATTTGCTAATCAAAATGATATGATGGACATGAACTATCTCTATCATGATGTAGGTGTTAGTGGTACAAGAAATAAGAACATTGACAAGTATGAATATTTGAAGGAATCTATTACCTATATGCCTGGGTCAAATGAAACGGATACAAGTAACGGTAATGACGAATATGGAAACAACGGCTATCTTAAAGATCAGGATATGCGTACTGCTAATAATCAGCAGATGACATATTATGATCCAACACGTACAACAGGTAAATACAATCAACTTCCTGTAAGTGAAAACTATAGAAATGGTTCAGTTACTGGTTACTCCAGAGATTACTATAATAAGCTTATGGTACTGCGAGTGCGAGACAAGAACTGGCAGGGAAATCATGAAGATGTAGTTATTTGGACAGAATCAAGACTTCATCTGCAGACAGCGTGGTTGCTGGCAAGTTCACAGATGATTGGTGATGATGATTATTTGAAATCACAGGAGTATTTGCCAACAAACTATAGTAAAGGACAGTGGGATGATCACTATACAGCTTATAAATGGTATTATAGTTCGGATCACAACCAGCTTAATGATTATATAAGAAATTTAAATGATGATACCATTACAACATTGGAATATGATCAGGACTTCACAACACGTATTGGAGCATATAACTACGGTGATTGGGACATTGAAAGTGGTCTCGAGTTTACATATGTAATGCCACAGGGTATAGAGCCTAAATTAGACAAGGACGGTAATCCTGATTTTAGTGACTTAAAGGCTGAAATTTTAAGCAGTGGAACAAGTAAGAATCCTGTATATAGTGATATTGATATTGAAAATGATGTTAAGGTAGAAGTAATTCAAAGTCCAAACAATAAGCAAGGTTACTTAACACCAAACATTATGAGAGATCCACTTCTTAGTACATCAACTATGAATAATAGTGGTGACAGTTATGAAAATAAAGATGCTTATTATAGTGAAGATGAACATACTTCTTGGGTTCTTAGAATAACAATAACTAAGCCACTTAAAAAATGGTTTAATAGAGGTGATGAAACAGGTTATGCAATGTATGTAAATATTCCATCTCATGTGTATGCTACACCTAAGAATGAATATTGGTACGACGAAGTAATGGTTAAACCTGTTGATACAACTAAGGATCTTTACTATCAGGTTTATGATACAACTTCACTTTGGGGAAATAATTATTTGACAGACATGCCAAAACCGGTAAGTACACAAAAATATGGAATGGACTTTATGTGGAATACATACTATGTACATGATGACCATCACAGAGATAGTAACTACTATTTCCTTAACGGTTCCCCAAACACACCTTACATTAACGGTATGAATATTACGAACCGAGAGGTGTCAAGTCAGGGAAAAGATGCAGACAGTGCAGCATCCGCTAGTGTAGAGGATAGAAAAGTTTTCTCAAGCGGTGTTCGTAATACTTATGCAAGTACAGGAACCCGTGCTCATATGAGAAAACCAATGATAAGAACTTGGACTACAGTTGGTGAAGATAATATTAACGGTAGCAAGTCACAAGATTATTATGTTGATCCGCAAGGTGAAACATCAACATTGAACATTCATGTTGAAAATAAATACTGGCTTAATACTTTAGCACCAGAGTGGCTGCTGAATTACACAACGTATCAGACATTTAAGGTAAGACATACTTATGCAACAGACGGTGGAAATATGGGAACGCTATATCATCCTGTAGTTACAAATATTTTACCGGCAGGTATAGTACCAAAAGATACAGATGGAAATCTGTTTACTACTGATAATAAGGAAAATGCTAAGAAGAAGTTAGACTGGACCTTAAGAGGTGCAGATTATAACGGAGCAGACTTAGATACCTTAAAAGAATATCAGGAAGAACAGGAACTTTACGAAGCTACTGTTGAATACATTCAATTAGAAGGTGAAGATGGTACTCTGGAAGGAAGATACAAGATAACCTTTAAGCAGAAGGAAAAAGTAAGCATCAGAAATGAGAAGAAGGTTAAGATTGATTCAGAATCATCAAGAGTATTTTCATTTAAGTTCTTTACAGCAGATAATCCTGATCTGAATACTAAAGATGGAACAAAGGATGAAAGACTAGGAGAACAATATCAGTCAAATAGAACTTTCATTTCCAGTGAAATGAATAACTTCAAGTTTAAGATTGATTCAGATGTTGAAAACAAGCAGGTTGCTGAATCAACAGGAATGGAAAATCCTTACTATGTAGGTAATGAAGTTGTTGACTCATATGTATATAAATACAACAAGAAGGACAGATATCACTGGACAGGTACATTAAAAGATTCAAGACTTGATATTGCAGAAACAAACAGAGATTACAATGATATGCCGTCAGGTACACCTAAGGCAGTGTTACCAAAGGTACCAACAGCAAGTAATCTTGGTAGTGATTCAGCAATTGATGCAACAGATCAGTTAGGTAATAAACGATACTATGAGAAAGATAATCAGATTCAGGAAATAAATGGAGACCAATTAAGTCTTGAAGATTATCCAGAATTAAGACAAAACGTTTACTTGCGTTCAGAAGATAAAGGTGCAGACTTAGATAATGGATGTGTAGATTCAAATGCAGGTGTTATGACATCGAATAGAATTAGGGTAAAATATCCGGTTATTGAAAATAAGACGTTTGTTTCTAAAAATGCAGCGGATGCGGTTGACAATTTAGGAGCACGTTCACCTGAATGGCAGGATGATATTTATGAGTATTATCCTTCAGAAGATGAACCTGTACAGTACATGGATGACCTTTATTACAATGTAAAAGTTGTAAATGGCGCAGATAAAGTAAAAGATGATGAATATTATTATCAGGGAAATATTTCTCATGCTAAGATGAAGGTTACAGTAGTATTACCATCTATTGTAAAAGCAGTACCGTTAAAAGGCGACGCAGTATATCTTATATACAAGAAGGCTGATGGCACCGTTGTTAAGATGAATATAGACGAAGCTGAAAAACATGGTTATGAATTGAAAGTTGTAGATAAACACTACAATGACAATAAGGAACAGGTTATTACATTTGAGGTATGTACAGCTGGAGATTATGAAGATACAGATGAATTGCCAATTTATAGTGATTATGTACATGGAAAACATTTACCAGGTTACTTTGCATACAAAGATACGTTGGTAGTAGGTGTTAAAACACAGGTACGAAACAATGTTCTTGATGATTCAGAAATAGAAACATCAGATGAAGCTTGGAAGAATGATTCCGCATGGGATAATAAATTTAAGGCTGATGGTTATGTAACTTTTGATGATGCAGATGGATACTACTTAAAAGATACAAATCCGGATGGTGGTTTTGATGCATTAACTGATTTAGATGATGGCGGTATCTTATATGAAAGAGAAGCTACGGATGATAAGGATAACGAAGTTGATTATGATAGTGATGGCGATTATTCTGATAAATACGCAAAAGATGAATCAGCTATTGTAACATTATTAAAACCACATTCAACAGTACGACTTGATACATCAGTTCAGCGTAGAGAAGTGGATAACCCTGATATATTAGGTGGTTCACATAGAACAATTGATGATCCAATAGTAAAGAGCTCAGTTCGACTGTCTGTATATATGGATCAGGCTGTAAATGAAGGTAGTGCTGTAAGAGAGTTCATAGTAGATTGGCGTATACCATTTAGATCAACTTTCTTAGCAACTAAGGAAGAAGCACCTGTAAATGAAGATAGTATATCAAAACAGATATATGCTATAGGTACAGGTGTTTGGGAAATTCCTGAAAACTGTGGCGATGAAGCATACAGAGAAGCACTAAAGAGGAACCTGAAAGTACAGGTACTTGCATTATGTAATGATAATGTAGATGATGCAGCAGATGGTGCAACTTATCAGGATGTTAAGAACAGTAATGCAGGTGAGTGGTTGAACTTAACTCAGTTGTATAATGAAAAGATTGCTGGAACTTCGGATAAAGGAGTTAGCATCGACAAAAACACAATTATTGATATTAGAAAATTATCTGAGAAACTTTATGGTAATAGAACTTCTTTAGGTAAGAGAATATATCAGGTACGTTATATTATTTCTTCTGATGAAGATGAATATGTTGTTCCTAAGGGATTTAGATTAGACATTGATGCTGATTCGGATACAGATGGTAAGCAGGAAATGAATGATGTTGATCCTGAACATAACAACTTAGATCCACTTCCAGAGTCAGTTGTATCAACAGCTAACGATCAGGATGAATATGATGACGAGAACAAGATTGGTAATGCAGCCTTTGTTATGATGACTGCAAGCCACTTAAGTGAAACCAGAAGACATGTAAATCATTTTGCTACAGGTTGGGCTAAATATGATGATACACAGTTGTGTGCAGATTCTGAACGCTCAAGAGCAGGATATTATATAGCAAAAGAACTTCCGGTAATGGAAATTGATATGAAGAATCAATACTTCATGGTTTCAAGAAACAAAGATACAAATGACATTGAGTTTGGATGGAGTAACGACATAACAATTAACAATTCATCTAATATGCTTAAGTACAGCATTGAATTAAAGAACTTGGATAATGAGGAAATCGCAAAAACAGATGTTGGTGAGGTTGAAGAAGACTATGCATCTAACCCACAGGTTGTTGCATTGTTACCAGTTATTCAAAACTTAAGTTCAGCAGTAGAATCAGAGGATCCTTTGGTATACAAATACTTCCATGAAGTAGAGTATGGTAGTGATGAATGGAAGAATTCCTTAGCTCCAACCTTTAAGTCACCGGAAACATTCGATGACTCACAGGCAGTTTGGTCATGGCATGTTGAAGATAAAGACGGCAATGTTGTTAGCAAAGACAAATGTAAGATATCTTCAGTATCAATGAATATGTATGAAAAGATTGCCGGAATTAAGTATGAGAGACAGAGAAGATTTATAAGATGGACAGCAGATGGACAGCTTGAACCGGGTCAGAGAATGGTAATTGACTATATGTTACCTATAGCTACTGATGAAAATACAATGGTTGAGTCAGAGTTATTAAGCTCAAAAGGTTACGGATTTAAGTCAGGTGCATTTGAACCATCAATTCCTGTATCACAGAACGTTAAGAATTATGCATATGAAATTGACACTCGTGATGTTAACGATAATGGTAAAAGCAATATTGAAAATACAATTACTGTATCTGTAAATAACGTAGGTTTCGCAGGTACACAGGCATTTAACCGAAACAAGAGAGCTTTCTCTGAATATGGTTACGGTATGTCTGAAAAGGGAACCGGAGCTGACAGACCGGCACTTGTTCCTGAAGGTACGAAGTACAGCTTTACATCATCTATCTATAACCCAGAACCGGTATTAGGTAAGAAGGGGTATAGGCAACCGATTATATATGATGTACTTCCATTTGTAGGCGATACGCAATTGTATGCACCTACAGGCTTCTCTACATCAAGAGGAACTGACTGGCGTGGTTGGTTAAATCTTGAATCAATTAAGATTGAAGCAGTTGCAAATGGCTCGTCAAGTACAATGACAGATGGAAACAATGTAAATGTTTGGATAGGACCATTTAAGTACAATGGAAATACTATAGAAAAGACTGATATATCAGATTTACCAACTTTGGAACAAACATCATCAGTTAATTTCTATAAATCAATCAGAGGTAAAACAACTTCTGCTATTAATGAAAAGAAGAGGTATTTTGTAAGGTTATCAGATTTACTTAAGTTAAAGACATCTGATCCTGAGAAGTTTGAGGAACTTCAAAAACATGCACAGGCAATTTATGTAGAGCCTACAGATGATTACTATTTAAGTACAAAGGCTAAGTTGTCTGTATCATATGACTTGAAGGCACCACTTAACCTTCCATTAAGCAAGAATTGTATTTCTGAAGAATCAGAAACAATCTTACAGGATACAGCAGATTCAGATAGTTGGAATAGTTTCACAGCTCAGTCAGGAGATGACAAGGTTACAGAATCACCAAATGCAGGTGTTTGCTTAACAGCTCCATCTGACAGAGGTTATATCGGACATTATGTTTGGTTGGATGAAAGCTATAATGCTAAGTTTACAGACGAAGCAGATTATTACCAGCGTGACGGTAAGGGTAGATGGTTACTTGAGAAGAAGACAAAAGACTTAGATTATGACGGTGAAATTGATGATCCGGGTATTAACGGAGTTAAAGTTGAACTTCTTACAGAAAACGGATATCCAGTAAACCGTTTAGGTGAAGCTGTTGTAGAAAAAGACGGCAAGTATTGTGTAATTGACGAAAGCACAGGTAAGATTAAAACAGATACTATGGGTTCATCAATTTATACAACATACGGACCAATGTCGTATACAACAGAAAAAGATGTTTATGGTAATGATGGATATTTCATTATTTCAAATATTAAACCGGGAAAATATAAATTACGTTACACATTCCCTAAGGATAGTAAATACAATCAATATGCTCTTACAACTAGAAGTATAGGTGTTACAGGTACATCTGTTGACGTATACCGTCCAGGAGAGGCAAATGATACCCTTCCAGATTTAGGAGTAACAGGCAAAGGTGATGAACCAAGTGATAGTGCAAAGGTTGAATCATTAACTATCCAGACAAAAGATGCAATTCAAATTGATGCTATTGGTACAGATGAGTCAACTTATCAGGATTATGATGAAAAGATGACATCTTATGATTTAGGTGTTGCCCCATCATTTGAATACGGTGGATATTCATGGATGGATATTCAGTATGATGCTGCTGGAAAGACAATTACAGACAGCATTGATGGTAAGATGGATGATGCAGAAAAGAGACTTAAAAATGTAGATATTTATATTTATGAAGTTAAGACCGATGGTACAATGGTACCGGCATATGATAAGAATGGTAACGAGATAAGCACTAAGAATAAGACAACTATTTGTACAGACAGTAATGGATATTTCAGTACAACGTTATATCCATACAGAAGCTACATAGCTATTGCTGACACAGGTAAGATTGATGACATACTCAAACCATCACCGGTAACATTAAGTACCAAGGCTCTTCAATATGAGAAGGATAACGATTTACTATACAACAAGAATCTTAATAAGAATACAACTAACATATTCTCAGTTCTTCCAAAGTCAGATGACTACGATATGGGAAATTGTGTAGATGGTAGATATGGTTCATATGATAGATTAGGATTCGGTTATGTACCGGCAGGTGTTGGTGCTATTGGTAAATACATATTTGAAGACCAGAACTACGATGGTATTAGAAATGAGTACATTGATGAAAATGGATTACTTGTTTCAGAACCGGGTATTGACGGAATTAAGTTGGTACTTGAGAAATACTATTACGACAATGGTAAGTGGATTCGAATAAATGATGATGACGATGATGTAGTCGAAAGTCAGGGCTCATCATATACATTTATTGTTGATACTTCATATAAGATTGGTGATAACAGATACTTATGTGGATACAAGGTTAAGTTAGATATGAGTAGTGTTGATAAGGTTTCTGACACATTAGGTAAGAAATACATCTCAACTAAGTTCTATATGAACAACGGATTATCTGACAGTGATTTACCACTTACAGGAGGCAACTACAGATATCTTACAGATGATATCGTTGTACCGGCAGGTGAAGCTACAGACAGCACTTTAGATGATTATAAATTTACAGCAGATGGAAAAGATTATGATATTTCAGATGCACTTATTATTACAGAGTACGATGCAGGCTTAACAACAAAAGATGATGCTGAAATTGACGGTGTTGTTTGGGAAGATAAGAATTATAACGGTAAGCAGGATAAGTATACAGATGACGACGGCAACGAAGTTGACGAGCCTGGAATTGAAAATATTGAATTACAGCTTGTTCCATATGTATACTACAACAATAAGTGGCAGAAACTTAAGGATGCAGACTTAAAGGATGCAGGCAAGTTTAGTGAATACACAACTACAACTAATACAGATGCAGATGGTGCATACAAGTTTACTGATGTGAAGTCTACAGCAACAATGGCAGACGGAACAGAATGTATAGTTGGTTATAAGGTAAGAGTTAATACAAATATTGATGACTTACATTATGGCATAACAAAATACAGAAATGCAGCAGCAGATGAAGATAGTGATTTGTGGAAGAATTCAGATGATGAATTAATGCTTAATGAAAATGATGAATTCATTATTACTGCTAAGAAGATACCGGATAAGGATGTTAAGAGTGAATACGGAGAAGCATCTCTTAATAACCAGAGTGAATATTTAATTCACAATAACCTTGGTTACTTTGATGTAAACAAGGTAACAGATCATGATGGAAGTGATGCCGGATTGGTTAGATTTGAAAAAGGCTCAGTATCAGGTAAGGTTTGGCTGGATGACAACTATGATGGAATTATGGATAGTAATGAACTAGGTATGGTTGGACAGAAAGTTACTATCAAACGTTTCTATCTTGACAGTGTTTCAAGTGGAACTGAAAACTGGGTTGAAGATACTACATATACAAGCCCTGTATCAGTAACAGATAGTAATGGAGAATATAACTTAGATAATCTTGATACATTTGTTTATAAAGACGGCAAGTATTATCTTGCAGGATACAAGGTTTATATGGCAGAAGACCCTGACAATACAACCTATGGACCTACATTGTATGGAACATATGATCCTGACACACAGCGTGGTAGTGACCTTAAGAATAAGGAACTTACAAAGGACGATGACTATATTATCGTTGCAGACAGTTGTGGTAATGTTAGCGGTCAGGGAACAGTTAATGGAAGCAGTGCTGCAAAGAAAGTAAATGAATTAGCACATGTTACAGACTATAAGGATAAATATTATGATCTTGTAACATCTAAGGATTATGAAAAACTCGATGCAGGATATCATGCTTTCGAGGAATCAACAATTACAGGTAATGTATTTGAAGATTACAACTATGATGGAATTATTAATAGTAGTGATGATGGAAAGGCAGACGAATTTACACAGAAAATTAAGGATGCCCTTGGTAACAAACAGATGGTTGTTACAGCAACAACATACTACTATGATAACGGTCAGTGGAAACAGTATCTTGTAAGCGGCAATGCTGTTACATATACAGACATAGTTGATGCTACAAGCATAGACGGAAAATATGAAATCGAAGTTCCAACACAGGTAACAATTAATAATAAGAATTACCTTGCTGGATACAAACTCCAGGTGGATATTATTCCTGATGAGTATCATGTTACTAAACATAAGGCTAACGGAGTCGTTAAGAATAGTAATGCGTTAATCAAAGAGAATGGTGGAAAATATGATATAACCAAGACTCTTGCAAGCAGCCCATACGCAGGAACTGACAAAGAAGAAATGGATGGCTATGTTATAGCAGCAAAACCATCAACAGAACCTGCTAGTGCAACAATAATCGGTGATTATGATATTGCACTTGGAAGAGATTTAACGCAGTACAATATGGGACTTGTTGCTCATGACAAGGACCATTCATATATTGATGGTATTGCATTTGAGGATAACAATAACAATGGTAAGTACGATACAGATGAAACTGACGTAACAAAACAGGATAAGTTACTAAGTGGTGTAAAGATTGGCGTTAAACGTTATAAGTATGATGTTGCAACTAAGAAGTGGGTTGAAGCACCAAACAATAACGGTGATACATATTATGCTACAACAGTAACAGATACTGATGGATATTACGCATTTAAAGATTTGCCATCACATGAAGATACAAATGATAAACCAATTCTTTATGGATACACAGTATGGTTATTAGAAATGCCTGTAAATGATGAAGGGCAGACATTGGCTGCAACATATTATCAGGCAAATAACGATAAAGACGACAGTGCATTAATTGCTAATAGCATGCAGGTTATTAAGGGTGATAAGAATCCAAACCTTGAACTTGGCGAATTAATGGACGGAAACACAATGATTGCTAAGAAGATTACAGACATTGATCCTGAACGTTCTCATATTGTGGAAGATTATGATTGTACAATCAGCACTCCACGTAAGGGCTACAATCTTGGATTTGTTAAGTACGCAAAGGGTAGCATTGAAGGTTGTGTATTCGATGATAAGAATGTAGATGGTATCATTGATAAGAATGATGGTAAACTCGAAAATATTACTATTGGCTTAAAGAGATATGTTTATGAAAATGGACAGTGGAAATTATCTCAGGGAGACGATGATTACTACACAACAACAGTAACAGATGCAGATGGAAATTATAAGTTTAACGGACTTGATACTTTTGTTGAAGACAACGGAGACAAACATATTTACGGATATGAAGTTTGGGTTGTTAACAAACCGGCAGGTTACGGTATAACAAGATATCAGAGTAATAATGGAACTGATGACAGTGCAGTATTACTTAACAGTCAGGTTATTAAGAAGAACACTTCATTAGATGAAATGTTTAATGGCAAGTTAGTTGTTGCAAGAAAAGCAAGTTCAGAAACTCTTGGTGGTTTAGATGACTTGTATGTAGTAGAAGGATATGACGTTGTACGTGAGTCACACCTTAAAGATTACAATGCAGGATATACAGAATTACGAAAAGGTATAATCGAAGGAATCGCATTTGATGATGAGGATTACGACGGTGAACTTGATAGTGATGAAAAATTATTCGAAGGTGTTGAGATTGGTCTAAAACGTTTTATTTACGAAAACGGAAAATGGAAAGAAGATAATGAAGGTCAGTATGTTGCTAAGACAACAACAGATAAGGATGGTCATTATGTATTCGATAATCTTGATACTTATGTAAACGAAAATGGTGAGAACAAGTTGTACGGCTATGAAGTTTGGGTAACTAAAGATCCAAGTGGTTATGCTAAGACAAAATATGGTAAGGATAGCTTCTTACTCGTTAACGATCACATCCTTAAGAATGACACAGATACACCGGAAATAATTGACGGTAAGACAGTTGTAGCTCATAAGATTACAGACCAGGATGACATGACAGGTATTGATAATACTTATAATGTAAATGACTACTATGTAATTATGGCAGAGGTTGCAAGCAATTATAATGCCGGCTACATCAAAGAAGAAAAAGGCTCAATAAGCGGTACAGTATTCGATGATGTAAATTACGATGGTAAGATTGATGAAAACGACAAGTTCTTTGAAGGATTTGAAGTTGGACTTAAACAGTTTGTATATGAGGATGGCAAGTGGAATCCGACAAATGAAGGTGATTTCATAGCAAAAGCTATAACAGATAAGAATGGAAATTATACATTCGATAATCTTGATACTCATAAGAAGGATAACGGAGTCAACAAGTTATATGGTTATGAAGTTTGGGTAATAAAAAATCCAGACGGCTACGCAGTAACAAGATATGGTGATGACAGTTATCTACTTATAAGTGGACAGATTGTAAAAGCTGATACAAAGCTTGATGAAATCTTTGATGGTAAAACAGTAGTAGCTCATAAGGTTACAGATGAGGATGACGTTACAGGAATCGATGATGTTTACTTTGCAGAAGGCTACAATGTAGTTAAGGCAGAAGATGTTAAGAACTACAATGGAGGTTATGTAAAAGAACAGAAGGGTTCAATAAGCGGTACAGTATTCGATGATGTAAACTATGACGGTAAGATTGACAAAGACGACAAGTATTTTGAAGGATTTGAAGTTGGACTTAAACAATTTGTATATGAGGATGGCAAGTGGAATCCGACAAATGAAGGTGATTTCATAGCAAAAGCTACAACAGATAAGAATGGAAATTATACATTCGATAATCTTGATACTCACAAGAAGGATAACGGAACTAATAAGTTATACGGTTATGAAGTTTGGGTTGTAAAAGGACCTGACGGCTACGCAGTAACAAGATATGGTGATGACAGTTATCTACTTATAAGTGGACAGATTGTAAAGGCTGATACAAAGCTTGATGAAATCCTTGACGGTAAGACAGTTGTAGCTTACAAGGTTGCAAATGATACCGAAAAGAGTGGAATTGATGATGTTTACTTTGCAGAAGGCTACAATGTAGTTGAAGCAGAACACGTTAATAACTACAACGCAGGTTATGTAAAAGAACAGAAGGGCTCAATAAGTGGTACAGTATTCGATGATGTAAACTATGACGGTAAGATTGATGAAAACGACAAGTTCTTTGAAGGATTTGAAGTTGGACTTAAACAGTTTGTATATGAGGATGGCAAGTGGGTACCAACTCATGATGATAAATTTATCAGTACCACAAAGACAAATAAGAATGGTGAATACACATTCGATAATCTTGATACTCATAAGAAAGATAACGGAGTCAACAAGTTATATGGTTACGAAGTTTGGGTAATAAAAGATCCAGACGGCTACGCAGTAACAAGATACGGTGACGATAGTTACTTACTTGTAAGTGGACACATATTAAAGGCTGATACAAAGCTTGATGAAATCCTTGACGGTAAGACAGTAGTAGCTCACAAGGCAACAACTGCTGAAGATAAGAAGGGCGTTGATGATATTTACATGGCTGAAGGTTACAACGTAATCAAGGCAGAACATGATAAGAATTACAACGCAGGCTATGTTGAAGAACAGAGAGGTTCAATAAGCGGTACAATCTTTGAAGATGTAAATTACGATGGCAAGATTGACGAAGACGACAAGTTCTTTGAAGGATTTGAAGTTGGACTTAAACAGTTTGTATATGAAGACGGTCAGTGGGTACCAACTCATGAGGAAGACTTCATAAGCACCACAACAACAGATGCCAACGGTGGATACCTGTTCAGTAATTTGAACACACACAAGAAAGAAGAAGGAACTAATAAGTTATATGGTTATGAAGTATGGGTAATTAAAGATCCTGACGGATATGCCGTAACAAGATACGGTGATGACAGTTACTTGCTTACAAGTGGTCACATTATTAAGGCTGATACATCAATCGATGAAATGCTTGATGGAAAGACTGTAATCGCAAGCAAGATTACAGAAGATACTAATGTTAAGGGAATTGATGATCTTTACAAGGTTGAAGGTTACAACGTAATTCTTGCAGAACATAGTAAGAAGCACAATGGTGGCTACACTGAAATTAAGAAAGCAGCTATTTCAGGTTCTATATTCGATGACGTAAATTACGATGGTTTAATAAACGATGGTGATAAGATGTTAGAAAATGTAGAAATCGGATTAAAGCGTTTTGTATACAAGGACGGCCAATGGATGCTTGCTCCGGAAAATACAACAGGTCAGTTAGGAACAGGAACAACAGAAGATGTTGAATTCTTTGCTAAGACAAAGACTGATAAAGACGGTAACTATAAGTTCGATAATCTTGATACATTTGTTAATGAAGATGGAACAAACTACATGTATGGATATAAAGTATATGTAATTGACAAATCTGACAGACAGACAACTAAGTACGAGATGAACAATGGTGATAAGGATAGTTCACTTAGAAGCGATACTTTCGAAATTACTAAGAAAGAAGATGGCAGAGAAGAATTATTCAAGGGTTGTATTGTTTTAGCACAGAAAGCTGACAATGATGAAAATCCTAACACACCATACATAATCGAAGGTTATGATGTTGTTAAGGGAATTGACCGCGAACAGTATAACGGTGGATTCGTAGCAAAACGTGTTTACTCAATTTCAGGTTTTGTATGGGTTGACAAAGACAGAGATGGAATTAGTAATGAAAAGAAATACGCTAAGGGCGTTACTGTTACACTTGAAAAGTTATATCTTAACAATGGAAAATGGGTTAAGATAGACGAAGAAGAGCCTGTAACAATGAAGACTGGCAAGGATGGAAAATACAAGTTCGATAACCTTGAGTTATACGGAAATGTTGATGAGAAACAGG
Organism: Eubacterium sp. AF34-35BH; assembly: GCF_003477765.1. Taxonomy (NCBI): domain Bacteria; kingdom Bacillati; phylum Bacillota; class Clostridia; order Eubacteriales; family Eubacteriaceae; genus Eubacterium; species Eubacterium sp. AF34-35BH. Next base: position 48,353 of record NZ_QUDZ01000010.1, on the reverse strand, counting down.
TAGTATACGGATATCGTGTTAAGGTTTCAGAAATCCCAAGTCAGTATGGAGTTACAAAATTCCATGTTGAAGCTGAAGGAAACAAGAGTGACTTGAACGAAAAGACAGGCTATCTGGAAACAGAACAGGCATTGATGATTTTAGCAGATAAAGCTGATAACACAACACCGGCTGATTACAACGTAGACGGCTATAATATTTCATACGGATTCTCAGTAGAATCACTTGATGCAGGTATTATTCCTTACGGAGTAGGAAGCATTGCAGGTATTGTATTTGAAGATGCTAATGCAGATGGTATTATTGATAAGGGTGAACAGAAATTTGAAAACAAAGATGTTTACTTATTATACAAGAAGAAATCTGATGACAAGTTTGTTAAGTATCCAGGTGGAAAAGCTGTTACAGATAAGAGAGGATTCTTCAAATTTGAAAATCTTCCGGTTCTTGATGAAAATAATGAACCTTATGAATATCGTTTGACAATGGAAAAAACGGATGAACGTTCATTTACTAAGGATTATGACTTTGTAATATTTGGAAGCAAACAGGTTAATATTCTTGCTCCTGACACTTCTAAGGGTGCTAAGGACAAGGTAACAACAGGTATTACTCCAACAATTACATTGGCAATTCCAAGAAAGGCTAAGAGCTACTACAAGCTTAAATATGAGCTTGATGGTTACAATCATAAGAACGCTTATCTTGGATTTACTCCAGTAGAGAAATCTGATAAGATTCAGACCGGCTTAGACATGAAATATTGGTGGGCATTAGTACCAATGGTATTAGCAATGCTTGCAGGTGCAATATTATTGATATTCGGTAAAAAGAGAAGAAAGGAAGTAGAATAAGGGGATTTTTCCCCTTATTCTTTATTAAGAACATGAAAAATTTTAAAATGGATAAAAAAAAGAAAATTATAGCCCTGATAGTTGTATTTTTTATTGCTGTTGTAATAGGGTTAATCATAGCGTTTTTTGCCGGGAAAGGGCAGAGATCACACGTTGTATTCAAAGGTGATTCATCTAAGGTTAATTTAAAACAGGATAGAGAAGATACATATTCCATTGGGGTTTCAACTTCCATAGCTGACAATCATCCATACAGTCATGATGATGAGGCAGCAGCAGTTCTAAAAAAACTTGTTTACGAACCATTAATAAATATTGACGGTAATTACAAAATTACTTACTGCAATGCAAAATCTATTACCTTCAACAAAGAAGGCAGGGAAGCCGTAGTGAAATTAAATACTGATAAAACTTACAGTGACGGCGAAAAAGTAAAAGCTTCTAATGTGGCACAGTCATACAGGTGGTTTAGATCACAGGACAATTCTTACAAAGATTTGCTTACAAGAATTTCAAGTGTGAAAGTTACAGATGATGAAACATTAGTATTTACTTTTAACACTGTTGACAGCAGAAATATTACAATATTTAATATTCCTATTATTTATCAGTCACTAAAGGAAAAGGATTATCCGTTAGGTACAGGAAAGTATGTTATTGATTCAGTTAAGGCGTACGATAATATTACATTAAAGCCTGGTAAAAATGGTAATTGTTCATACAAAACAGTCACAATAAAAACTGCTGATTTTAGCGACAAAACAAGGCTCATTAAATCACAGGATTATGACATGTTCTTATTCAATAAAGATGAGCATGGAGATGCAATAAAAAAGAACAAAGCCTATGATATTTACGAGTATGGCAAAGAAACAGGTTGGTTCTTAAAGCTTAACATTAAGAATAAGGACACAAAAAACGCCATTGGAAAATTAGTAGAAGGTGAAGAATTTTTCAAGAAAACAAGTGCAGAGGGGATTTATTCAGACGGAATGACAAATGCCTACGTTAAACCAAATTACTATTCATATCTGGATAGCGGAAACTTTGACAAAACAAAGAGTTTAACAATTGGTCATGACTACTCAGCAATAGCCAAAAACATTTACAAGGCTTTGGCTAAAAAGTTGAAAGAAGAAGGGGTTAAAACCACTGAAAAAGATTACGGAACAGAAGAAGTTCCAAAAGGTTTTAACGATGACATAACTGTTGCCTATGGTGTATATCAGGATATGATGGGCGATACCGATGCTCAGAAATTTTTCAAGGAAAATAATGGTATGGACGCTGAAGATTTCTATGATTGTTTCGAAAAGTTTTTTGCAAATGAAAACAACATAGTGCCAATAAGCAAAGATACTGTTTGGGTAGCTTTTCTAGCAGGAAGAGACAATAAAGAAATTATAGAATAATATTAGGGATTGTTATATGAATGATGTATGACAATCCCTATACTTTCTATAGGGAAGGTATATGATTTGCATGCACACCATTAAAAATATACTGTGTGCAGGTGTGAAAATATGTAATCAATCCTCTCCTAAAATTGGTTACAGATTAAAAGGAGAAATGTAATGAAAAAGAAAAAAAGCAGAGGTATTAAATGGATTATAATTTTAATATTGTTATTAATTATTGTAGTAGCGGGAATTATAATTGGTCGTGAAATTTTCAGTCATAAAGTTGCACAGAAACGATTTAAAGAATTGTCAAAAGAAATCTCTAATGAAAGTAAATCGGGAAGAGATTTAGATGCTTTATTTAAGAAAAATAAAGAGTGCATTGGCTGGGTATGCATAAAGAAAACAGCCATAGATTACCCTGTAATGCACACACCTAATGATCCTAAGAAATATTTGTATAAAAATTTTAACGGACAGTATAGTAGTTCAGGAACTCCTTTTTTAGATGCACGTTGCACAATAAATAGCAGTAACTGCATATTGTATGGACATAATATGCGTAATGGACAGCTGTTTGCTTCCCTAAAACAGTATGTAGATAAATCATATTATAAAAAACATCCGGAGGTAGAATTCCAAACAAAAAACGGAGACAATTTTTATAAGATTTTTGCTGTTGTTACTTTAAAACAGGATGATGAATGGTACAACTTCATTGATGCACCAAATAGCAAAAATTTCAAGAAAAATATTACAGGAATTATGGAAAAAGCACTTTATACAACAGGAGTAAAACCTAAGTTTGGTCAGCAGTTATTAACATTATCTACATGCTACGGTTCGGATGAAGATGGCAGATTAATTGTAGTAGCAGTGAAGAAAAAATAGTTATTAAATGGCAAGGAATGTTCTAAAGGACATTCCTTGTTGTTCTATAAATGAGAGAGGTTTTGTAGTCCTAATGTTTACACAATCTGTAAATTGTGATAGAATTATGGAGGTCTTGAAAAATGAAACAAAATTAAAGGGGGAACATATGATAAACATAGCAATATACAATCATGATGAAGATTATGTAAGACAAATCAAGAATACATTTCTAAAGTCAAATCTAAATAAAAATATAGTATTCCACAAATATAATTCAAAAGAAGATTTAATAAAAGCAATAAAGAGAGAACAAGACCCATATATAGTTTGTTCAAAATTAGGTTCGCAAATTAATATATTATGTTAAAGTATTGGACTCATAAGGCAAAAACATATGACACAAACAATAAGTGGGTATCAACAAAAAATACAGTTTGGAAGAAGTAGGAAATAAAGTGAAAAAAGTATATTTAGCTATTAATAACATAAGGTTGATGTTAAAAAATAAAAGTATAATGATGTTAATAATATTTACAAGTATAACTTTATCGGTTTTAGGAATATTATTTTATTCAGGATATTTTTTATACGATTATTACCAATCGCAAACTGAAAACCAGGTGGAAATTTATTTACAGAAATCAACACAGAGTTCGGATATTATTAGATTGATTGAGGATTTGTCTTTAAAAGAAAAGGATATATCAGATATGTGTGTGTCAAATGGTAAGTTATCAGAAGGTAAGCTTATAGGTGAATACAATAAAACATGGAAAGAGCATATGCTGGTAGGACAATGTTATAGTATTAATGACAATAGACCCTATTTATTAATGGCTGAATATCAAGTTGATAATATTGAAGGATACGAAAAACCAGTAGGTAAAAACATTAAAGTAGGTGGAAAAAAAATAAGAATTGGTGGGATAATTCCATATTCCCAATATGATAATTACATTTTGCCTGTTTATTATTATATTAACAATTATCCTACTGACTATATTATGATAAAGTATAATAATAGGAAAAACTCCTCAAAAATAGAAAAGACACTTGCGCAAAATACCATAGTAAAAAAGTATAATATGAAAAGAAGTACACCATTTTTATCAGAAGATTTCATGGGAGCTTTTGTTCAAATTTTATTGATTTTTGCAGCGGTTATAATAAATGTATTATGTATGACTTATGCATGGTTAAGTACATTTAATAGAAAGTTCAAAATCTATGCAATATGTGGAGCAACTAAAAAAGACATAATCCATATTGCGTTAACTCAAACGGTAATTCTTATGTTCAGTGGAGTTTTAGTGGGAAATATATTGTTTGCCATTTTAAAGATGACAATAAGGAAATATGAGATAGTATATCAACAAAATTATTTGCCATACATAATTATATCAGGGGTGGTAATTATTCTTTTGGTAGGCTTTTCATATATTCTGGCAAAAAAGGCAACAAAGTCAGAGATTATATATAATATAGTGGAGTGATTATGAATACATTAAGAATTGCATACAGATTAACAAAAAAAAGAAAATGGTCATTATTTTTATTAACTGTGGAAATAATAATATGCTCTATAGTTATATTATCCACTTTAGGAAAAATCTTTTATTACTTTGAGACAAAAGATTTGGCATATTCTTTTGATGGAAAAAACATATATTATTTTTCACCATATACATACTATGATGACTTTTCCGCTGAAGAGCTACTTAGTCAAAAAGGTTTTAAAAATGTAGAAGTTTGTGAAATGCATGAATTGAAGATAGAATCAAAAAGTGATAGCGCTATAGCAGTGATAGGATATGATGACATCATTATGAAGAAGTTAAAATTAAATATTATAGAAGGGCAAAATATATCGTCATATACAGGTGATAATATTCCGGTAATTGCTATGGGAAATCGATTTAGAGTTGGAGATACAATAGTATTGTCGGACAAACAAATTTGTGAAGTTGTAGGAAAAATCTCAGAGGATAGTAGTGTAGTTAGATTTAATGCGTCAGCGTCTTCAGGAAAATCCTCAATAGAAGAAATATTAGCGACGGTAAGAGGGTGTGATTTAATTATGCCGTATGGGCCAAATTGTAGCTATTATAACAATTCAGAAATTGTAAAAATGGATTTCCCGCAGGATTCCCAAATGATATATTGCAATGGTAAGAAATATCAAAGTGCTATAAAAATGTTAAGTGATTATGGTGCTATTACATCTGTAGAACAAATGCAGGAAAACTATAACAAAAGTAACAGGGAATTTCTTTTTACAAATGGAATTGTAGGAATAGTATTTTTGTTTCTTACAATGACAGGGATAGGTGGAATAAATTATATTCAAAGCAAAAATAATGATAAGTTTTATACTATTTTATTTATGTTGGGAATGAACAAGAATAAACGAATGTTAATTGAAACACTTAATACATTTTCAGTAATCGGAATTTCTGCTATTACAATGCTTATATTTGGTGGAAAAATTGCGGCAATAACATCACCTAAAGGAGTAGGTAGGATAGAAAACTGGATGTATATAGTGGTTGTTATAAACTTGTGCTTTATTTATGCAGTTTCATCTTTTGACTTTATAAAAAAATCAGGTAAAAGCAACATTATAGAATTATATAAGAAAAATAAGGAATAGAAAATGGGATTAGAACTTTCAAATATATACAAAGAATATAAAATAAATGGAGACAACGAAATTCAATCAGTGTTAAATGGTGTCAACTTAACTATTACTGATGGCGAAATGATAGCAATAATGGGTAAATCAGGAGCAGGCAAATCCACACTTTTACATATAATAGGCTTGTTGGATATATGCGACCAGGGGACCTACAAGTTAGATGGTGAAGACATATCTGATTTTACTAATAAACAAAGGGCTAAAATTAGAAATGAAAAAATTGGATTTGTATTACAGGATTTTGGATTGGTTGAGGACGAAACTGTTATGGAAAATGTATCTCTTCCGTTAATGTTAAGTAGAACTTCTATGAAAAAAATAAGAGAAGTAGCCTTAGAAAAAATGAAAAAAGTAGGAGTGGAACATTTGTCAAACAAAAAGGTATCTGTTTTATCAGGAGGCGAAAAACAGAGGGTAGCAATAGCAAGGGCATTGGTATGTGACCCTGAATATATAATGGCAGATGAGCCTACAGGGGCTTTGGACTCGGTAAATGCTGAAAAAATCATGTTAATACTATCGTCTCTGAATAAAGAAGGAAAAACGGTGATTATTGTTACACATGATGAGACCGTTGCAAAAAAATGCGGTAGAATAATAACAATAAAAGATGGAAAGATAGAATAACTAAATATTAAAACAGAATAATAAATAGCACCAGTTTGATGAAAAATAAAAAAAGATTAGTGGTATCAGTAAATTAATCTTATTTATTTTTGGCTGGTGCTGTTTTTTAATTATCCCTTAATCTGTGATAAATAGCTGTTGTGATATATTTTACTATATGTTACATCTTCTCCAAACCAGTCAGGCTTTTGAAAAGCATCAGCCTGTTCAACACTTGAAAATTCCACTTCAACTAAAAGCATTCCTGCAAATTTTCCTTTGAAAACATCTAACTCGGCGGTAAGTTTTCCGTCGTTAATTGGAATAAGATAGCGTACTTTTGAGATAATGTTGCCATCTGCTTTTTCTAACAAATGCTCATAACTTTTTTTATTCAGTGGAAGATTATATTCTTCTCTAGCCATCATGCCACTACCTTTGTAAGTAAGAACATAGTCATCATCCTGTTTTCTAATCCTAACAACAGGAGCAGTGTTAAGATATGCCTGTTCAATTACATGATGTTCGTAACTGTCCAAATCTTTTGGTAAATCTGTAGGTATAAATTTTTTTTCTATTTCCATTCCCATATTATAATGAAACCACCTTTCTTAGTAACCCTAAAATTTTCGCAATTTTATACACTGCTGTGAAAACATACAACATTACGAAAGCACGCTCCCGCTGCGTCCGCCTCGTAGCGGTTCTATCAAGCCGACTACGCTGCCTTGATGAACCGACGGGCTACCAGCACTTTCTTAAATGTTGTATGTTTCCCACAGCAGATATAATAAATTTATTACGAAAATATTTAATTAATAATTTTTTTACAATATTTTTTAGTATAACAAATATTATACCCTTATGATATAATTAAATTCGGTTATTTACTATTATACTTATGTTAATTATAGGTTAAATGATTATATTTGACACATTAAATAAACAGGAGGTTTTAAATGAAAACAGTATATGCATTTTTAGCAGACGGATTAGAGGAAGTTGAATGTTTGATGGTTGTGGATTTACTTAGAAGAGCTAAGTTGAATGTAGTTACAGTATCCATCAAGGAAGAATTAATGGTTGAAAGTTCTCATAAGGTTAAATTCTTTGCAGACAAGACAATAGATGAAATCGACTTTGAACAGGGCGATTGTATTTTCTTGCCGGGAGGAATGCCGGGAACAACAAATTTAAGTGAGTGTGGAACATTAAAGGACCATATCATTAAGTATAATGAACAGGGTAAGTGGTTAGCAGCAATTTGCGCGGCACCAAGTATTTTTAGCAGTCTTGGTATTTTGAAGGACAAGAGGGCAACTTCATTTCCAAGTTTTGCAGACAAGATGGAATGTAAGGAATATGGCGGTGGTGTTGTAAGAGACGGCAATATTATTACAGGAAAAGGTCTAGGAGTTGCATTAGAGCTTGGACTTGAATTAATCTCATGTCTTATTGATGAGGAAACAAGTGGCAAAATAGCTGACCAGATTCAGTATAATTAGTAGAATACTGTTGAAAATATGTGGTTTAAAAGGTAGTGACAAGAAAAAGAAAATATGATATAATCATACACTGCGTCAATAGGTTACTAGGCTATGACGAGTAAAATTCAATGAATTAAATGGGATACTCATACCCGTTTTTATAACAAGGAGGAAAAATAATGAGTTTACAGGTAGAAAAGTTAGAAAATAACACAGCAAAGCTTACTATTGAAGTACCGGCAGAAGAATTTGATAAGGCCATTCAGGCAGCATATCAGAAGAACAAGAATAAATTTAACGTACCAGGATTTAGAAAAGGTAAAGTACCTTACGCTATGGTAGAAAAAATGTACGGTGCAGGCGTTTTCTATGAAGAAGCTGCAAACGAATTAATTCCAGATGCTTATGCAAATGCAGCAGCAGAAAGTGAATTAGAAATCGTTGCTCGTCCTGAAATCAATGTAACACAGATTGAAAAAGGAAAATCATTTATTTTTGAAGCTGAAGTAACACTTAAGCCTGAAATCAAACTTGGAAAGTACAAGGGAGTTAAGGTTGAAGCTATGGACACAACAGTTACAGATGAAGATGTAGCTGCTGAACTTGATAAGGTTAAGGAACAGAACGCAAGACTTGTAGCTGCTGACGATAAGGCAGTTGAAGACGGAGATCAGACAACAATCGATTTCGAAGGTTTTGTTGATGGAGTAGCATTTGAAGGTGGAAAGGGTGAAGATTACCCACTTACAATTGGTTCACATTCATTTATTGATACTTTTGAAGAACAGCTTATTGGAAAGAAAGTTGGAGAAGAAGTAGAAGTAAACGTTACATTCCCAGAACAGTATCAGGCTAAAGAACTTGCAGGAAAGCCAGCAATGTTCAAAGTAACAATTAAGGAAATTAAAGTTAAGGAATATCCTGAATTAGATGATGATTTCGCACAGGATGTTTCAGAATTTGATACATTAGATGAATACAAGGCAGACATTAAGAAGAATCTTGAAGAAAAGAAAGCACAGGAAGCTGAAGCTGATAAGGAAAGCAAGGTAATTGAAGCAATCGTTAATGATTCAGAAATGGATATTCCTGAAAAGATGATTGAAGCTCAGTGCCAGCAGATGGTTGAAGAATTTGCACAGAACATTGCTATGCAGGGAATTTCTTTTGACCAGTATATGCAGTTTACAGGTACAACTGTAGATCAGCTTACAGAACAGGTTAAGCCACAGGCTGAAGCAAGAGTACAGTCAAGCTTAGTTCTTGAAGCTATTGTTAAGGCTGAAAAGATTGAAGCATCAGATGAAGAATTTGATGAAGAAATCAAGAGAATGGCTGAAAGATATCAGATGGAAGCTGATAAGGTTAATGAATTATTATCAGATGATGATAAGAAGAACATCAGAGCTGACATCTGTGCAAGAAAGGCTGCTAAGTTAGTAGTAGAAAAAGCTAAATAAGATATTTGTTAGCATTTATTAAGGAGGTATAGATTATGGCATTAGTACCTTATGTCATTGAACAGAATTCACGTGGTGAACGTTCATATGATATTTACTCAAGATTATTAAAGGACAGAATTATTTTCTTAGGAGAAGAGATAAATGATGCAACAGCAAGTGTTGTTGTAGCACAGCTTCTATTTTTAGAATCAGAAGATCCTGGAAAAGACATTCATATGTATATCAATAGCCCGGGCGGTTCTGTTACAGCCGGTATGGCTATTTATGACACAATGAATTATGTAAAGTGTGATGTTTCAACTACTTGTATCGGTATGGCGGCAAGTATGGGAGCATTCCTCTTATCAAGTGGTGCTAAAGGAAAGAGATATGCCCTTCCAAATGCAGAAATTATGATTCATCAGCCACTTGGCGGTGCACAAGGACAGGCTACAGAAATTCAAATAGCTGCAGAGCACATTTTAAAGACTAAAAAGAAATTGAACGACATTTTGGCAGCAAATTCAGGTCAACCCGTTGAAGTTGTTGAAAAGGATACTGACAGAGACAACTGGATGAGTGCAGATGAAGCTAAAGAATATGGTTTAGTAGATCAGGTAATTAAACAGAGATAGAATGAATAAGGCACCGCAATTACTGTGGTGCCTTATGTTCAAATTTAGATTAATGCGAGGTTATTATGGCAAATAAAAATATAACTGATAACAATTTGCGCTGTTCTTTTTGCGGTAGAAGTGAGAATCAGGTTAGAAGACTTATAGCAGGTCCGAACAATGCATACATTTGTGATGAATGTGTTGAGATTTGTGCAAGCATAGTTGATGATGAAATCTATGGTGATGAAAAGAAAAGTGCAAATGAGGAAATCAATTTACTAAAGCCTAAAGAAATAAAAGAATTCTTGGATCAATATGTTATTGGACAGCAGGAAGCAAAGAAAGTTCTTTCAGTTGCTGTTTACAACCATTACAAGAGAGTATTGGCGGACAAAGATTTAGATGTAGAATTACAGAAGTCAAATATATTACTACTTGGTCCAACAGGTTCAGGTAAAACATATCTTGCTCAAACATTAGCCAAAATTTTAAATGTACCTTTTGCAATTGCAGATGCTACAACATTAACAGAGGCTGGTTATGTTGGTGAAGATGTTGAAAATATTCTGCTTAAATTAATTCAGGCAGCAGACTATGATATTGAGAGAGCAGAACATGGTATTATTTATATAGATGAAATCGATAAGATTACAAAGAAATCAGAGAATGTTTCTATTACAAGAGACGTTTCAGGTGAAGGTGTTCAGCAGGCTTTGCTTAAGATTTTAGAAGGAACAGAAGCCAGCGTTCCACCACAGGGTGGTAGAAAACATCCACAGCAGGAACTTATCCCTATTGATACTACAAATATTTTATTTATTTGTGGTGGAGCTTTTGCAGGACTTGATAAGATTATTGAAAGAAGACTTGATAAGAGTTCAATAGGTTTCAATACTGAAATTGCTGAGAAATCTGAAATTGTTGAAGATGAATTGTTGAAGGAAGTTATGCCGGAAGATTTAGTTAAGTTCGGTTTGATTCCTGAATTTATCGGAAGAGTACCGGTAACAGTTACATTAGATTATTTAGATGAAAAAGCATTAGAAAAGATTTTAACAGAACCAAAGAATGCTTTAGTTAAACAGTATAAGAAATTGTTTGAGTTAGATGGAGTTAAACTAACATTTACAGATGAAGCGATAAACGCTATTGCCAAATTAACTGTTAAGAGAAAAACAGGTGCAAGAGGTCTTAGAGCAATTATTGAAAATGTTATTATGGATATTATGTATGAGACACCATCTGACGAATCAATAAAAGAATGTATTATAAATGAAGATGTGGTAAATGGATTAGCGGATCCTGAAATAATTTATAATTCGGTAATCCCTAAAAAGAATACTACAAAAAAGAAATAATTAGCCACATTTAAGTTGCTATTACAAGGAGAAGACATGTCAGAGAACTTAAAAACTTTTCCGGTTATACCATTAAGAGGCCTTACTATTATACCGGGAACAACTGTTCATTTTGACGTTCGCAGAAAAGCATCAATTGCAGCAGCAGAAGAGTCAATGATTGACGATAAAGAATTGTTTGTTGTTGCACAAAAAGACCCGGTGGAAGACACACCGGGTTTTGATGGTATATACAAGGTTGGAACAGTTGTAGTTGTAAAGCAGTTAAATAAACTTCCTGATGACGTGGTAAGAGTTATGGTGGAGGCAAAAGCTAAAGGAGAAATACAGTCTTTATACATGGCTGATGGACATTTTGCCGGGGAAGTTTCAATTATAGAAGAAGATAAAAATACTTTAACAGAGGCGCAGGAAGAAGCTTATGTTAGAGAATTAAGAGATACTTTAAAATTATTCGAGGGTAAGGTAAGAGAATTATCTCCTTCAAGTTTAAGAGGTTTGTTAGATATTAGTAATATTGAAACTCTAATGAACCAGATTTTAATGAGAATAAAAGTAGGATATAAATTAAAACAGGAATACTTGGAACAGAACAGTATTGAAGATAAATTTACTACTATATATTCGTTCCTTGCAAAAGAAAATGAAGTTGCACAGGTTAGAAATGAGATTATAGAAAAAGTTAAACAGCGTTTAGAAAAAAGTCAGAAGGAACATATTCTTCGCGAACAGATGCAGATTATCAAAGAAGAATTAGGGGATGACTTTGACGCAGAAACAGATCAGCTTGAAGAGAAGATTAATAATTTAAACGCAGATGACAGTGTTAAAGAAAAATTATTAAAAGAACTTTCAAGATATAAATCAGCCATGGGTAATCCGGCAGAAGGTAACATTATTAGAACCTATTTGGAAACAATGTTAGATTTGCCATGGAACAATGAAACAGAAGAAAATCCCAACCTGCAGAATGCAGAGGAAATTTTAAATAGAGACCATTACCAATTAACTAAAGTTAAAGAAAGAATTTTAGAATTTTTAGCTGTAAGACAATTGACTATGGCAAAGGGTGAGGCACCGATTATTTGTCTTGTGGGACCTCCGGGAACAGGTAAGACAAGTATTGCAAAATCAATTGCAGAGGCACTTAACAAGAAATATGTTAGAATATCATTAGGTGGTGTTAGTGATGAGTCAGAAATTCGCGGACACCGTAAAACATATTTAGGAGCAATGCCAGGTAGAATCCTTAAAGGACTAAAGCAGGCAGGAAGTTCTAATCCTTTAATTTTATTTGATGAAATAGATAAAATGGGACAGGGAGTTCATGGAGATCCGGCGTCAGCCTTATTAGAAGTGTTGGATTCAGAGCAGAACTCAAAGTTTAGAGATAATTACGCTGAAATACCAATTGATTTATCAAAGGTTTTATTTGTGGCAACAGCTAATGACGCAGGCACAATTCCAAGACCTTTACTTGACAGAATGGAAATAATAGAAATTGAAGGTTATACTCAAAACGAAAAATTTCATATTGCCAAGGAACATTTAATTAGTAAAGAATTTGAAAAAAATGGTATAAAGAAAAGCTGGTTATCCATCACAGATGAAGCAATTAACAGTATTATCCGCTACTATACAAGAGAAGCAGGTGTAAGACAGTTAGAAAGAGAAATTTCAAAGATTTGTCGCAAAGCAGCAGGTCTTATTATCAAAAACAACAAAAAGCGTTTAAAGGTTACTTCAAAGAATATTGAAAAATATCTTGGCAGAAAGATTTTTGACGATGACAAGGCTAATGAAAAGAATGATATTGGTATTGTAAGAGGACTTGCCTGGACAGCAGTTGGTGGAACAACTTTACAAATTGAAGTAAACACAATGCCTGGCAAGGGTCAGTTGAAATTAACAGGTCAGTTAGGCGATGTTATGAAAGAATCTGCACAGATTGCACTTTCTTATGTAAGAAGCATTGCAGGTAAGTATGGCGTGGCAGATGATTACTTTGAAAAACATGACATACATATTCATGTTCCGGAAGGGGCAGTGCCAAAGGATGGGCCGTCAGCAGGTATCACCATGGCAACAGCAATACTTTCGGCTGTTACAAACAGAGAAGTGAACTGTAAAGTTGCAATGACCGGTGAAATTAATTTACGAGGGAAGGTTATGCCAATTGGTGGATTAAAAGAAAAGTTATTGGCAGCAAAGAACGCAGGTATTAAGATTGTAGTAGTACCTAAGAAGAACAAATCAATGCTTGAAGAAATATCAAAAGAGATAACAGGCGGAATGAAAATTGTTCTGGCTGAAACAATGGATGATGTTATAAAGATTGCATTAGTTTAGAATTTGATTTACAGTGAAAGATAGGAGAGAAGATGATAGTTAAAAATGTTGAATTGGAAACAGTTTGTGGAATAACAAGTAAATTACCGGAAAATACAATGCCGGAAATTGCTTTTGCAGGAAAGTCAAATGTAGGAAAATCATCATTAATAAATGGTTTGGTTAATAGAAAAGCATTGGCTAGAACATCTTCTCAGCCGGGAAAAACTCAGACAATTAATTTTTACAATGTAAATAAGAAAATGTATTTCGTAGACCTACCGGGGTATGGTTATGCCAGCGTGTCTAAGGAAATAAAAGCAAAGTGGGGCAGGATGATTGAAAATTATCTTCATACTTCACAAATGTTGCAGGCAGTGTTTTTGTTAATAGACATAAGACATGAGCCATCAAAGAATGACGTTAATATGTATGAGTGGATTTTGGCAAACGGCTATGAACCGATTATCATAGCAACTAAGTTAGATAAGATAAAAAGAAGTCAGGTTCAGAAGAACATCAAAATGATTCGTCAGGGATTAAATGTAATTCCGGGAACAAAGATTTTACCATTCTCAGCTCAGACAAAGCAGGGAAAAGAAGAAATTTTACAGGTTATAGAAGAATTAGCAAAAGGTACAGTAGAGGAGTAGAATATGGCAATAGAAACAGAAACTTTATACAAGTTAATGATTATGCATATGTTAAATAAAGTAGAATTTCCATTGACTAACTCACAGATTGCACAATTCTTTTTGGAAAATGAATATACAAATTATTTTGCTGTGCAGAAAGCAATTAATGAACTTATTGAGGATGGGTTTGTTTTTTCAAATGTAAACAGAAATACATCATATTACCATTTATCATCAGAGGGGAGAGAGAGTCTTAAATTCTTCGAGAACAAAATACCTAACCAGGTTATTGATGATATAGATATGTTTTTGGTTGACAACAGATACGAACTTAGAAACGAGGTAGGTACGGTGTCTGATTATTACAGGGCTTCTAATGGAGACTATGTGGTACATTGTCAGGTAAAAGAAGGTGACAGCACGTTAATTGAGCTGAATATTTCAACCCCTGATAAGCACATGGCATCTAAGATGTGTACTAATTGGGAAGCAATGAACAACAGTCAAAAAATATATCAGTTTGTAATTGATAATCTTACTAAGTAATTGGAGGAAAAAGTGGCACATATTGATCAGAGTAAAATTAGAAATTTTTGTATTATAGCTCATATAGACCATGGTAAATCAACTTTGGCAGACAGAATAATTGAAATGACAGGTCTTTTAACAAACAGGGAAATGCAGGCTCAGGTTCTTGATAATATGGAACTTGAAAGAGAAAGAGGCATTACAATTAAGTCTCAGGCAGTTCGTACTGTTTATAAGGCAAAAGATGGCGAGGAATATATTTTCAATTTAATTGATACACCGGGCCATGTAGATTTTAACTATGAGGTTTCAAGAAGTTTGGCAGCCTGTGATGGTGCAGTGTTGGTAGTTGATGCGGCACAGGGCGTTGAGGCACAGACTTTGGCAAATGTTTATTTGGCATTAGACCATGACTTGGAAGTCTTTCCGGTTATTAATAAGATTGATTTACCATCAGCAGATCCTGACAGGGTAAAAGCTGAAATTGAAGATGTTATTGGTCTTGAGGCAGAGGATGCACCTCTTATTTCAGCAAAAACAGGATTAAATTGTGAGGATGTGTTAGAGGCAATTGTAAAAAATATACCGGCACCAACCGGTGATGCAAATGCACCTTTACAGGCTTTAATATTTGATAGTCTATATGACTCATATAAAGGGGTTATTGTATTTTGCCGTGTTAAGGAAGGTACAGTAAAACCGGGAATGAATATAAAAATGATGGCAACCGGTGCAGTGGCAAACGTTGTAGAAGTAGGATATTTTGGTGCAGGTCAGTTTATTCCATGTGATGAATTACCGGCAGGAATGGTAGGCTACATAACAGCCAGCATTAAAAATGTGTCAGATACAAAAGTTGGTGATACAGTTACAAATGCGGATGCCCCATGCGATAATCCGCTTCCGGGATATAAAGAAGTTCAGCCAATGGTTTATTGTGGCTTGTATCCGGCTGATGGAGCAAAGTATCCGGATTTAAGAGATGCTTTAGAAAAATTACAGTTAAATGATGCAGCGTTAAAATTTGAACCTGAAACATCAATCGCTTTAGGTTTTGGTTTCAGATGCGGATTCCTAGGCTTGCTCCATTTGGAAATTATTCAGGAAAGACTAGAGAGAGAATATGGACTTGACCTTGTCACAACAGCACCGTCTGTTATTTATAAGGTATACAAAGAAAATGGTGAGGTGATTGAACTTACTAATCCAACTAATCTTCCAGATCCAAGTGAAATCGCTTATATGGAAGAACCTATTGTTAGTGCAGAGATAATGGTTACAACAGAATTTATCGGTGCCATTATGGAACTTTGCCAGCAACGAAGAGGAACATATATTAGCATGGAATATGTAGAAGGACAAAGAGCACTCCTTAAATACGATATTCCATTAAATGAAATTATTTATGATTTCTTTGATGCTTTAAAATCACGTTCAAGGGGATATGCATCTTTCGATTATGAGTTAAAGGGATACGAACAGGCTAAGTTAGTTAAACTTGATATTCTTATTAATAAAGATGAAGTAGATGCTTTATCATTTATAGTTCCTGAAGCGTCAGCATATGAACGTGGAAGAAAAATGTGTGAGAAGTTAAAGAAAGAAATTCCAAGACAGATGTTTGAAGTACCTATTCAGGCAGCGGTTGGTAGCAAAGTAATTGCAAGAGAAACTGTTAAGGCAATGAGAAAAGACGTATTGGCAAAATGTTATGGTGGTGACATTTCCCGTAAGAGAAAACTTCTTGAAAAACAGAAGGAAGGAAAGAAGAGAATGCGTCAGGTTGGAAACGTAGAAATTCCACAGAGTGCATTTATGGCAGTTTTAAAATTAGATGAAGAATAAAATATATAGAAATATGTATTTGTAATTATAAGAATTTTTACAGTGCCAAAGAATACTAGATGTTAGTTTTCTTTGGCATTGTCAGGTTATATTATAAAATTCAGCTTTTGGCTAATCAAGTAAAAATGTAGTATATTGTGTTTTTATTAGGTGAAAATGAAGATTGGCATATATGTTGGAAGTTGAATGGATATACAGGGAAGGAAAAGAAATGAACAGTAAGCAGTTGGAAATATATATTCATATTCCTTTTTGCGTGAGAAAGTGTGATTATTGTGATTTTTTATCAATGAGCATGGATGAAGGTACAAAAAGAGAATATGTAAATGCTTTGGTTAGAGAGATAGAATTAAGCAAAGAAAAAATGGAAGGCAGGGTTATTACAAGCGTTTTCATAGGTGGTGGAACTCCGTCAATTTTGCAGGAAAATTTTATTACAAAAATTATGGAGGCAGTAAAAAACAATTGCCACTTATCTGATGATGCAGAGATTACTATTGAGTGTAACCCTGGAACTGTAACAGAAGCAAAATTAAACAGTTACAAAGAGGCAGGCATTAACCGAATCAGCTTTGGACTTCAGTCTGCAAATGATCAGGAACTTAAAAGTATTGGTCGTATTCATGATTTTGCAAAATTCAAAGAAAGTTATGAGTTGGCAAGAAAAGTAGGCTTTGAAAATATAAATGTTGATGTAATGAGTGCTTTACCGGGACAGACAGTTGAAAGTTACAAGCATACATTGGAGAGTGTGTTGGCAATGGAACCGGAGCATATTTCAGCTTATAGCCTTATTGTTGAAGATGGAACTCCATTGCAGGAAAGAGTCCAGGAGGCGGAAAGCAAAAATATTAATATTTTGCCGGACGAAGATGCTGAGAGAGAAATGTATTATTTAACTGAAAAAATGCTGGAAGAAAACGGATATGTACATTATGAAATATCAAACTATGGCAAGCCGGGATTTCAGTGCAGGCATAATATAGGTTATTGGAAGAGAGTGGATTATTTGGGCTTTGGTCTTGGCGCGGCTTCTTTATATAACGACAGCAGATACAGTAATACCGAAGATATTGATAAATACATTAGTTTGCTTTTGGATGGCAAAGATACAGATAGTGATTTTTACGGCGACAGTTTTATTTATCAGGATGACATCTGGGATATAACAGAGGATGCCATTTCTGTAATAGAAGGAAAAATCCAGCATTTAACAGAAAAAGATAAAAAAGAAGAATTTATGTTTTTGGGACTTAGAATGATTGAGGGAATTTCAAAAGAAGAATTTCATCAGGCATTTGACAGAAAATACGACAGCGTGTACGGAGAGGTAACAGAAAAATTAGTGCAGCAGGGACTTATAGAGGTCAATGGTGACAATGTACGTTTAACTAAAAAAGGCGTAGATTTAAGCAATTACGCAATGTCACAGTTTCTGTTGTAAGATTTATTTTAGTTTTATTTTAGTTTTGTGTAAGCTTATTATGTTTCGTGTAAGTTTACCAAGATTACATTGTGAACTTTGTGTGATAACTGTTTATAAATGTTGTTGGTAAAATTTGGTTATGATATACTTGTAAAGTCAAAAGAAATAGGGGGTGATATTGTAGATTAAGGAAAGAAAAAATAGAAATGAAACTATATGGTCAAGCAATATTATGAAAAGAAAACGAGGTAAAGAGATGGGAAAATACAAGTATTTGGTAATTTTTATTGCATTAGTTACTTTTGGATTAGTAGGTTGTGGAAATACTAATACCAGTGATAAGGGAACAGAAGCAACAACAAGTAGACAGGAAGTTGAAAGCTACGCAAAAAATCAAACCAGTGTGTTATGTGATTATTATAAGGATGAATCAGGAGTATGGCATGCTGAAGGAAAACAATATACTTACAGACTTATATTAACAGGAAAAAGTAAGAATGCTGCTAAAAAGTCTAAATTTGTGGTTCTTTCAAACAACAAAAATATTACTTTCCAAGATGTAGCAGATAGCATGTTATCAAATAATTCAGAAGACCGATTTGATGAAAACAAGACGATAATAGTTGAAATGGAATAATTGATAAATCAAAGAATTTGTGATGATTAATGATGTAACTTTGAATAAGAAGACAGCTCTTTTTTTGGAGCTGTCTTCTTATATAATAGAAAAAAATTGGAACTCCTATTAAATAAAAATAATTTGTTATGGATGCACACTAGAACGAAAATAAAATTCTTTGATTCTTTTGGAATAGATAGTATAATATAAAACATATTATAAATTACAAACGGAAAAGAGGGATTATTATGGACAGAAAAACAATATGCATTTACGGATCATTCTCACCTTACGTTTCAGAAGAAAAGTTAAAACCATATTATGATATGGGAAAGAAGTTAGGAGAAAAGTACGACCTTATTTATGGAGGTGGTGCAGATAGTACACTTGGATATATGGCAAGAGGAATGCACGACGGAGGTGCTTACATAACAGGTGTATATCCAAAGGCATTTAAGGATATGAACGTGTTCAAAGGATGTGATGAGGAAATTGTTTGTGATTCAATGGCTGAGCGCAAAGGACATTTTGAATCGGAAGCTGACGTGTTCATTGTTTTACCAGGTGGCGTTGGAACAATGGATGAGTTATTTGAAGCAATTGTATTAATCGAAAAGTATATGATTGAAGGAAAAGTAATTATTTTTAACCACAATGGTTTTTATGATACATTACTTAAATTTATGGATGAAATGAAGGAACAGGGAATGTTCCACTGCGATTTATCAAGGGTGTATAGCGTGGCAAATACATTTGAAGATATTGAAAAGATGATTGTGAAATAATAAAAATTTGACTAAATTGCAAATGTGTAGTAAAGTACAAAATACAAGCTGTTCATAAAGTAAACTATTGTGAACAGCTTTTGTTGTGGTTAAAAGGAGATACAGAATGATAAAATTTTTAATTGACTCAGGTTCTGATTGTAATAAGGAACAGTTACAGGAAAAAGGGATAGAGTACATACCAATAGCAATTAGTATAGGAGATAAGAGTTTTAGAGACGGCGAAATTTCTAAGGATGAATTTTATAAATTAACACAGGAATCAGAGGAGTTCCCTAAAACAGCGCAGCCATCACCGCAGGATTTTATTGATATATTTGAAAAAATTAAGGCAGATGGAGACGAACTTATATGTATTTTACTTTCATCAGGTTTAAGTGGCTTGATTCAAAGTGCCACATTAGCTAAGAACATGGTTGAATATGATAAGATACATATAGTTGATTCATTATCGGCTACTTTTGTTATCAAAGTTTTAGTTGATTATGGTATTCAGCTAAGAGACAGTGGGAAGACGGCAGAAGAAATAGTTGCTGCTATTAAAGAAATTCAGCCAAAGGTTAGAATGTATGCAGTGCTTGATACATTGGATAATTTGTATAAAGGTGGTCGCTTGTCAAAAATCGAAGCAGGAATTGGTACAATTGCAAAAATAAAGCCTTTAATTTATTTTACAGAAGATGGAAAAGTAGGTATTAAGGCAAAGAGCATTGGAAAGAAAAAAGCTTTAAATGATATTATGAAGTTGATTTCAAACGACACAATTAATACAGACTTCCCGGTTTACAGCATGTATTCAATAGGAACTGTAAATAATGAAACTTTTACAGACAGATTGAAAGAAGCTAATATTGAAGTTTCAGACAGATTACAGATTGGACCAACAATTGGTACACACATCGGACCTGAAGCATACGGAATTGTTTATGTAGCAGAGTAATTCTTGGTTTATGGTCTTATAAAAGAACAAGGAAAATAAGAAAATATAAAGCATTAACATAAAATCAATTAAAGTGTTTATGTTAAAGAGAATAAGAAAGTTGTTGTTAGGATAATATTCTATAGTTTAACGGACTTAAGAGTATTAAAATAATGACAACTTTTTTTAACATTTAATTTACAATTCTTTTTAAAATAAAGTGTTGACAAAGAATATTGATAGTGATAGATTAGACCATAGAAAAGATGTTAGCACTCAAACAACATGAGTGCTAATAATCTTAAAACCATAGAAAGGAGTAATCTATGGAACTGAATGAAAGAAAAGAAAAGATTCTGGATGCAGTAATTAGAAATTACTTAGAGACAGGGGAACCGGTTGGCTCAAGAACAATTTCTAAATACACAGATTTGAATCTTAGTTCAGCAACAATCAGAAATGAAATGTCTGATCTTGAGGAAATGGGTTATATAGTTCAGCCTCATACATCAGCAGGTAGAATTCCTACTGATAAAGGTTATCGATTTTATGTAGACCACATGCTCAAAGATAAGATGTCAGAATTAGATGAGCGTGAGAAGAAGGTTAGCGAGAAGGAAGACTTTTTAATTGAAAAAGTTGACAAGGTTGAGACACTTCTCCAGAATATGGCAAAGGTTTTAGCAAACAATACAAACTATGCCACAATGGTTTCTTCTCCAAAGTCTCAGGGAAACAAAATCAAATTCATACAGTTATCTGTACTTGAAGAAAAACAGTTGTTGTGCACAGTGGTTTCCGATAAGAACCATGTAGTGAATAAGATTGTTAATGTTGACAGAGTTGTAAGTCAGGAAATGATAGTGAGACTTAACGTGGCGCTCAATACAGCACTTGCAGGTTTGACTTTAGAGGAAATTAACTTAGGTGTTATTTCAGCATTGACTTCACAGGCAGGTGAATATGAGGATTTGGTTAATGAAGTGCTTAAAGCAATAACAGAAGCCATTTCCACTGAGGAGCAAATGAAGATTTACACATCAGGAGCAACAAATATTTTTAAATATCCTGAACTTAGTGATAAGGAAAGAGCAAGTCAGCTTCTTACCACACTGGAAGAAAAATCACAGTTAACAGAATTGATTAATGAAAGTGATGAGGAAACCGGAATTCAGGTTTACATCGGTGATGAGAGTCCGGTTCAGTCCATGAAGGATTGCAGTGTTGTAACTGCTACTTACGAATTAGAAGATGGTTTCAAAGGAACAATTGGTATCATTGGTCCAAAGAGAATGGATTATGAAAAGGTTGTTGAAACATTAAGAGTTGTAAAAGAACAGTTAAATGAAAACTTTAACGACAAAGAATAAATTTAGAAAGGAAAGTCCAATGGAAAAGGAAAATAAGGACTTGGAAGAAAACCAGGAAGTGGATGTAGAAGAAACATCTGCAGTGGAAGAGAACCAAGAAGTTGAGAATTCAGAAGAGAAGGCTGAAGAATCTAATGAAACACAGGAAACGGAAGATGCTTCAGAAGAGAAAACTGAAAAGAAAAAGAAAAAAGGCTTTAAGCGAAAAGATAAGAGAGATGAACAAATAGAAGAACTTAATGATAAATATCAAAGACTATTTGCAGAATTTCAAAATTTTAGAAGCAGAAGTGATAAAGAAAAAACAGCAATGTTTGAAACAGGCGCAAAATCAATTATTGAAAAGATTTTACCTGTAGTTGATAACTTCGAAAGAGGAGTTGCAGCACTTAGTGAAGAAGATTTAGAATCACCTGTAGGACAGGGAATGAATCTTATATATAAACAGTTACTTCAGACTCTTGAAGATATTGGAGTTGAAGCAATTGAGGCGAAGGGAAAGGAATTTGATCCTGAACTTCACAACGCTGTAATGCATGAAGACAATGACGAACTTGGTGAAAACGTTGTGTCAGAGGAATTACAGAAGGGTTATAAATACAGAGATACAGTGGTAAGACACAGTATGGTAAAAGTAGCTAATTAGTTTTATTTGAAATAATCATATATTTATTAGGAGGAAAATAAAATGGGAAAGATTATTGGTATTGATTTAGGAACAACAAACTCATGTGTAGCTGTTATGGAAGGTGGAGAACCTACAGTTATCACAAATGCAGACGGAGCAAGAACAACTCCATCAGTAGTAGCATTTAAGAAAGATGGAGAAAGATTAGTTGGTGAGCAGGCTAAACGTCAGGCTGTTACAAACGCAGAAGGAACAATCTCATCAATTAAAAGACATATGGGAACAGATTACAAGGCAAATGTAGCAGGAAAAGAATATACACCACAGGCTATTTCAGCTATGATTCTTCAGAAGTTAAAAGCTGATGCAGAAGCTTACCTTGGTGAAAAAGTTACAGAAGCTGTTATTACAGTACCTGCTTACTTTAACGATGCTCAGAGACAGGCTACAAAAGATGCCGGTAAGATTGCAGGACTTGATGTTAAGAGAATTATCAACGAGCCAACAGCAGCAGCTTTAGCTTATGGCCTTGATAACGAAGGCGAACAGAAGATTATGGTATACGATTTAGGTGGTGGTACATTTGATGTATCTGTTATCGAAATCGGTGATGGTGTAATCGAAGTTTTAGCAACAAACGGTGATAACAAACTTGGTGGTGATGACTTTGATAAGAAAGTTATGGACTACATGGTAGCAGACTTTAAGTCAAAGACAGGAATTGACCTTTCAGGTGACAAGATGGCTATGGAAAGAATTAAAGCTGAAGCAGAAGATGCAAAGAAGAAACTTTCATCAGCTACTCAGGTTGAAATTAACATCCCATTCATTACAGCAAATGAACAGGGACCACAGCATTTAAATATGACACTTACAAAGGCTAAATTTGATGAATTAACAAGAGACTTAGTTGAAAGAACAGCAATCCCTGTACAGAATGCTTTAAAGGATGCAGGAATTTCAGCATCAGAACTTAGCAAAGTATTATTAGTTGGTGGTTCTACAAGAATCCCTGCTGTACAGGATAAGGTAAAACAGTTAACAGGTCATGAACCTTCCAAGAAGATGAATCCTGATGAATGTGTTGCACTTGGTGCTTCAATTCAGGGTGGTAAATTAGCAGGTGATGCAGGTGCCGGCGATATCCTTCTTCTTGATGTAACTCCACTTTCATTATCAATTGAAACAATGGGTGGTGTAGCTACAAGACTTATTGAAAGAAATACAACAATTCCTACAAAGAAGAGCCAGATTTTCTCAACAGCAGCAGACAACCAGACAGCCGTTGATATCAATGTTGTACAGGGTGAAAGACAGTTTGCCAGAGATAATAAATCACTTGGTCAGTTCAGACTTGATGGAATTCCACCAGCAAGAAGAGGTGTTCCACAGATTGAAGTTACATTCGATATTGATGCAAACGGTATCGTAAATGTATCAGCTAAGGACCTTGGAACAGGTAAGGAACAGCACATCACAATTACAGCAGGTTCAAATATGTCAGATGAAGATATTGATAAGGCTGTAAAAGAAGCTGCAGAATTTGAAGCAGCTGACAAGAAACGTAAGGAAGCAATTGATGCTAAGAATGAAGCTGATTCAATTATTACACAGACAGAAACAGCAATGAATGAAGCTGGTGATAAATTAGCAGATGCTGATAAGCAGGCTGTTCAGGCTGACATTGATGCATTAAAAGCAACAGTAGCAGCAATTGGTGAAAATGAACCAACAGATGCTCAGGTTGAAGAATTAAAGGCTGGAAAAGAAAAATTAATGAATTCTGCACAGCAGTTATTCTCAAAGATGTATGAACAGGCACAGGCTGCAGGAGCACAGGGTGCAGGTCCTGACATGGGAGCAGGTTCAAAACCGGAAGATGATGTAGTAGATGGAGACTTTACAGAGGTTTAAAATAGATCATGGCAGATAAAAGAGATTATTATGAAGTGCTAGGCGTTGATAAGAACGCTGACGAAGCAACAATAAAGAAAGCATATAGAAAATTAGCCAAGAAATATCATCCCGATGCAAATCCGGGTGATGAGGAAGCTGCCACAAAATTTAAAGAGGCATCTGAAGCATACGCAGTGCTTAGTGATGCAGACAAGAGAAGACAGTATGACCAGTTTGGTCATGCTGCCTTTGATGGTGGTGCAGGTGGCTCCGGCGGATTTGATTTTAACAATTTTGACTTCGGTGATATTTTTGGCGGAAGTGGATTTGGAGACATTTTTGGCGACCTATTCGGTGGCGGTGGACGTAGAGGCCCTAGCAATGGACCAAGACGTGGAGCCGACGTTAGAACAGGACTCCGTATTACTTTTGAAGAGGCTGTATTTGGCTGTAAGAAAGAAGTTACAATTAACTTTAAGGAAGAATGTAGCACTTGTAAAGGTAGTGGAGCAAAGCCAGGCACATCTCCTGAAACATGTAGCAAATGTGGTGGTAAAGGACAGTATGTATCACGTCAGCAGACTATGTTTGGCATGATGCAAAGCACACAGGTTTGCCCGGACTGTAATGGTACAGGTAAAGTCATTAAAGAAAAATGTCCGGACTGTCATGGAGTAGGCTACAAGTCTACAAGAAAGAAAATCATAATTGATATCCCTGCAGGTATAGACGATATGCAGAGAATCAGAAAAACAGGAGAAGGCGAGCCTGGAACAAATGGTGGTCCAAGAGGTGATTTACTTGTAGATATCAGAGTAATTCCAAGTAATGAATTTGAACGTAATGGAATGGATTTATATACAACAACATCTATATCTTTTGCACAGGCTGCTTTAGGTGGCGACATTCGTGTTAAGACAGTAGATGGCGATGTTAAGTTCAACATTAAGCCTGGAACACAAACAGGTACCCGCATTAGATTAAGAGGAAAAGGTGTATGCAATGTACACAATCAGAATGCAAGAGGTGATCAGTATTCAACGTTAGTTGTTAAGGTTCCAACAAAACTTAACAATGAACAAAAAGACTTAATCAAGAAACTTGACGAGATTTCAGGAAATTCATTAAAGGAATTTGATGATAACAAATCAGAACACGAGAAAACAAAAAAGAAGAAAAAGAAATTTTTCTAGTTTAGGAAATATGGATGGAAAAGAGCTGTGCTTTAACAATTTAGAGTTGTTAAGGCACAGCTCTTTTGTTTATATCTTATTTGTGTGGCTCTATTCATTCTTTTGTCTTTTGGCTCAATTTGCTATTGTTCGGGGGATACAGTTATGGCAGGTATTATGGTGTTTCCACCCCTAAGGAGTCATAACAATCTAAAAGGGGTGGAAAAAACTGAAAGTATAGAAAAATATGAGAAGAGAAAATTGAAGAAATGTCAGGAAATCCACCCCTAAGGAGTCATAACAATCTAAAGGGGTGGAAAAAACTGAAAATATAGAAAAATATGAGAAGAAAAAATCGAAGAAATGTCAGAAAATCCACCCCTAAGAAGTTATAACAATCTAAAGGGGTGGAAAAAACTGAAAATATAGAAAAATATGAGAAGAAAAAATCGAAGAAATGTCAGAAAATCCACCCCTAAGAAGTTATAACAATCTAAAGGGGTGGAAAAAACTGAAAATATAGAAAAATATGAGAAGAAAAAATCGAAGAAATGTCAGAAAATCCACCCCTAAGAAGTTATAACAATCTAAAAGGGTGGAAAGATTGAAAATATCTAAAAATGATAAGAAAACAAATGACAAGAAAATTGATAAATTTGCTTAAATTCTCTATGTGTGTTATGATATTTTAGTTTTATAGTAATAATTTATAAATATGAATTGAAAAGAAGATTGGAGTTTCTATGAAGTGGAATAAATATAGATTGAAAACTACAACACAGGCAAGTGATTTCGTGTGTAGTATTTTAATTGATCTTGGAATAACAGGTATGGAAGTTGAAGATAATATACAACTAACAGAGGAAGAGAAAAAAGCACAATTTATAGATTATTTAGCAGATTTGCCGGAAGATGATGGAACAGCTTATGTAAGTTTTTACACAGAGGAAGATTCACAGGATGCGGACAATGAAAAGTTACTTGATACTTTGAGAGAAAAGTTAAAAGAAGCAAAGTCATTTCTAGATGTAGGTGAAGGCACAATCGAGAAAACTATGACAGAAGATGTAGACTGGGTAAACAATTGGAAGAAATATTTCAAGTCATTTACAGTAGATAATTTCTTCATTAAGCCTACTTGGGAAGAACTTGATGAAAGTCACAAGAACATGGAAATGATAGAAATTGATCCGGGAACTGCATTTGGCACAGGAAAACATGACACAACTCAGCTTTGTATTAAGCAGCTTATAAAATATGTAAAGCCGGGAGATAAAGTTTTGGATTTAGGTTGCGGAAGCGGCATACTTTCAATTGTTGCAAAAAAACTAGGAGCAGCAGAAGTTACAATGACTGACATTGACCCGGCGGCAATTGAAGCTGTAGGAGAAAATTTTGCAGTAAATAAGATGTTAATGGACGATGTGGAAGTGCTTGCTGGAAATGTATTGGAAGATACAAAAATGCAGAAAAAATTTGAAACAGAGAAATATGACATTGTTGTAGCAAACATTTTGGCTGACGTAATTATTCCAATAGCAGGAATAGTTGACAGATTTTTAAAACCAAACGGCATATTTATTTCATCAGGAATTATTTATATGAAAGAAGACGATGTAAAAGAAGCCGTAAAAAAGAATGAAAATTTACAATTAACAGATGTGGTAAAGCAGGGCGATTGGCGCACAGTTATGGCAAAATTACAGTAAAATATTTAGGAGAAAAAATGTACAGATTTTTTGTTGAACCAAATCAAATTGGGGAAGAATCAATAGTAATAGTTGGAAAAGACGTGAATCATATAAAAAATGTTTTGCGTATGAAAATTGGCGAGACAATCTTAATAAGTGACGGAAGTGACAAGGAATACATTTGTAGTGTGGAGAAAATTGCAGATGATGAAATCACAGCAAAAATAGAAGATATTAATGGCGAAACAAGAGAGTTACCAATTAAAGTTACTTTGTTTCAGGCATTGCCTAAAGGTGACAAAATGGAAACCATTATACAGAAAATGGTGGAACTTGGTGCTTATCAGATAGTGCCAATGTCAACAAAACGTTCCGTAGTGAAATTAGATGCAAAGAAGGCAGTTAATAAAGTGAAACGCTGGAATGCCATTGCGGAAAGTGCCGCAAAACAGTCAAAGCGCGGTATTATACCGGAAGTAGCAGAGGTTCATACTTTTAAAGAGGCTGTGGAAAAAGCAAAAGAACTGGATATGATTCTCATACCTTATGAAGAAGCAAAAAATATGGTATATACAAGAGAGATTATTTCAAAAATTGAACCAGGTATGTCTGTGGGAATTTTTATTGGCTCAGAAGGTGGTTTTTCTAAAGAGGAAGTTCAAACAGCAAAAGACAATGGAGCAGAAGAAATAACTCTTGGTAAAAGAATATTGCGTACAGAAACGGCGGGTATGACAGTGATGGCTGTTTTAATGTACTTAATGGAGGAATAAAATGGAAGCATATTTTGATAATTCAGCAACAACCAAGGTATCTGAAGCTGTAAAAGATATTGTTGTAAAAGTAATGGTGGAAGACTATGGAAATCCATCGTCAATGCACATGGTTGGCGTTAATGCTGAAAAATATTTAAAAACAGCTCAGGAAAATATAGCTAAAATATTGAAGGTAGACCCAAAGGAAATTTATTTTACATCAGGTGGTACTGAGTCAAATAACTGGGCTATTAGAGGTGCAGTGGAAGCTAATAAGCGAAACGGTAATAAAATTATAACAACAATGGTTGAGCATGCTTCCGTAAAAAGTCCAATGAAGTATCTTGAAAATCAGGGATACGAAGTAACGTATTTGCCCGTTGATGAGTATGGCGTTGTTAGCATTGATGCTTTAAAAGAAGCAATGAGCGAAGATACAATTTTAGTTTCAATAATGTATGTAAACAACGAGGTTGGAGCTATTGAACCTGTTGAAGAAATAGGTAAGTATATAAAAAGTGTAAATAAAAATGTTATTTATCACGTTGATGCAATTCAGGCTTTTGGTAAGCTGGAAATAAAGCCAAGAAAAAGCAACATTGATGTATTGACGGTTAGTGGTCATAAGATTCATGGACCAAAGGGAACAGGTTTTATGTACCTAAAGAAAAATGCGAAAGTTAATCCATTTATTTTAGGTGGTGGTCAGCAGGAAGGAATGCGTTCAGGAACAGAAAATGTTCCGGGAATTGCAGGTATCGGACAGGCAGCAAAAGACTGTTATGATAATTTGCAGGAAAATGTTTCTAAAATGACAGAGTTAAAAGACTACCTAATTGACAGTTTGCAGACAATTGATGGTGTGAAAATTAACAGTCGAAAAGGGGCAGATGGTGCACCACACGTTGTAAGCGCAAGCTTTAGTGGAGTAAGAAGCGAAGTTTTATTGCACGCTCTTGAAGATAAATGCGTTTATATTTCAGCAGGTAGTGCATGCTCTTCAAACAAGCCAGCCATTAGTGAAACTTTAAAGGCAATGGGCATTGGCAAGGATTTACTTGGTTCTACAGTTAGATTTAGTTTTTGCAAAGACAACACAAAAGAAGAAATTGATTACGCCGTAGAGCAGTTAAAACAAATGTTACCAATTTTGAGAAAATACGTGCGTAGATAGAATGGCACATAAACGTAAGCACAGAAAATTACCGAAGAATAATATAGGCATAAGAGTGCATATATCGATATAGAACCATACAAGAAGAGCACGTTTGATTATCGAAAAAACACAAATATACCAGTATTTTTATAGGAGAAATATATGAGCGTAAGTACACATTTTATAGTTGGAGGAGAAAAGATGTTTAAATCATTTTTGATTAAGTACGCCGAAATAGGTGTAAAAGGAAAAAACAGATATATTTTTGAAAATGCTTTAGTTGACAACGCCAAAAGAGCATTAGATAAAATTGATGGAGATTTTAGTGTAACAAAAGAAAACGGAAGAATTTATGCAATAGCAAATGCTGAATATGATTTTGATGAGGCAGTAAATGCACTTCAGCATGTATTTGGTATTGTGGGAATTTGTCCTATGGTTCAGATTGAAGATAATGGATTTGAAGATTTAGCACAGCAGGTAATTAAATATATTGATGAAACATATCCTGAAAAGAATTTTACTTTTAAGGTAATGGCGAGACGTGCAAGAAAAAACTATCCAATGAACTCAATGGAACTTAACGCAGAATTAGGTGGAAAAATCTTAGAGGCTTTTGAAGGCTTGAAAGTAGATGTTCATAATCCCGACATTGAAATTAATGTAGAAATCAGAAATCATATTAACATTTATTCAATGATTATTCCAGGACCAGGTGGTATGCCTGTAGGAACAGCAGGAAAGGCAATGCTTCTTTTATCAGGTGGAATTGACAGCCCTGTTGCAGGTTGGATGACTGCAAAACGTGGTGTTGTAGTTGATGCAGTATATTTCCATGCACCACCATACACATCAGAAAGAGCAAAGCAGAAGGTTGTGGATTTGGCAAAATTAGTTTCAAAATATTCAGGCCCAATGAATTTATACGTTGTTAATTTTACAGATATTCAGATGTATATTTACGATAAATGTCCCCACGATGAGCTTACTATTATTATGAGAAGATATATGATGCGAATTGCAGAATATTTCGCAAACAAAGAAAATGCTCAGGGACTTATTACAGGTGAATCAATTGGTCAGGTGGCAAGCCAGACAATGCAAAGTCTTGCTGCAACAAATGATGTTTGTACAATGCCTGTATTCAGACCGGTTATCGCTTTTGACAAGCAGGAAATTATTGATATTTCATTGAATATTGGCACATATGAAACATCAATTCTTCCATACGAAGATTGTTGTACAACTTTCGTTGCAAAACATCCTGTAACTAAACCTAACATTAACGTTATCAGAAATTCAGAAAAGAAGTTAGCTGAGGAAATCGACAGAATGTTTGAAGAAGCGGTTAATACAGCAGAATTAATTAAAATTCAGTAAGGTTAAAAGAAATCGATTTAAAATAAACAGATAAGTGACATGATAAAAGTGTTAGTTTAAAGCGGAGAAATGTTAATAAGAACAGTTTTTTCGAGAGAGTATGTTAATAGAAGTTTCTAAGAAGGTTTTTTATGTAATAGAAATTCCAGAAGAATTTCTTATTACATAAAAAATAGCCGGCTGAAAAGCCGGCTTACATAAGAAATTAAACTTATTTATATTTTTCTAAAACACTTAAAATTTCATCAAGATCTGTTTCGCTATGTATATTTAAATCTATTGGTTTTGAAAGGTCTAAACTAAAGATTCCCATAATTGATTTGGCATCAATAACATAACGACCTGAAACTAAATCAAAGTCACTATCAAATTTTGTAATATCATTTACAAAAGATTTTACTTTGTCTATTGAACCTAGATTGATTGTTACTGTTTTCATTTTTCAAACACCTCACTCTCTCAATTTCTTATGCCTACATAATACCACGTATTATGTGAATGTTCAATTACAACAAATAATAAAAATTATTAAAAAAATTAGTAAATTTGCTATAAAGGAGAAATAAATGCTTAAAGTTGCACTACACAATTTAGGCTGTAAGGTTAATTCCTACGAAACAGAAGCAATGAAACAATTGCTTGAAAACAATGGATATGAAATAGTTCCGTTTACAGATAAGGCGGATGTATATATTGTAAATACATGTTCCGTAACAAACATGGCTGACAGAAAATCAAGACAAATGCTTCACAAGGCGAAAAAGAAAAATCCGGAAGGGGTTGTTGTGGCAACAGGATGTTATGTTCAAACAGCAACAGAGAAAATAAAAGAAGATTTGGCAATTGATATTGTTGTTGGAAATAACAAGAAAAAAGATATTGTAAATATTTTAAAAGAATATTTTGAAGATAAAGAAAAATCATTTGTTATTGATATAAATAATACAGATGAATACGAAGATTTTGAAGTTGCTACAGTTACAGAACATACCAGAGCACACATAAAGATTCAGGATGGATGTAACAATTTTTGCTCATATTGCATTATACCTTATGCAAGAGGCAGAATCAGAAGCCGTAAGTTGGAAAACATCAAAGAAGAAATTGTCAGATTATCTGAAAAAGGATTTCACGAGGTTGTTCTTACAGGAATCAATCTTGGCTTCTACAAAGACGAAGATAAAACATTAATTGATGTTATAGAAATGGCAGATTCAATTGAAGGAATTGAGCGAATCAGACTTGGCTCAGTTGATCCTGAAATTATAACAGAAGAATTTGTGGCAAGATTAAAACATGTTAAGAAGATGTGCCCACATTTTCATTTGTCAATGCAGAGCGGTTGCGACAACGTGCTTAAGGCAATGAATAGACATTACACAACAAAAGAGTATTTTGAGAAATGTGAGATGTTAAGAAGCATATATGAAAATCCTGCCATTACAACAGATATTATTGTTGGATTTCCGGGAGAAACTGAAGAGGATTTCGAAACAACAGTTGAATTTACTAAGAAGATTGGATTTTCACAGATACATGTTTTTAAATATTCAAAGCGTAACGGCACAAGAGCAGCAGTGATGGAAAATCAGGTTGACGAGCAGATTAAAACAAAGAGAAGTGAAGTTTTAATTAAGCAAGGTGAAGAGTTAATGAAAGCTTACAGACAGAATTATATTAATAAAAAGATTGAAGTTTTGTTTGAAGAAAGCAAAAAAATTAATGGAAAAAACTATATGTTAGGCCATACTAAAAATTATATAGAGGTAGCTGTAGAAACTAATGACGATTTTTCAGGCGAAATTTATGAAGTTATTGTGCAAGACTTCCTAAATGACGAAATAGTGCTTGCCACTAGATAGTTTTTATATTAAACTTATAAATATACTGCCAACAATGGCATAAAAAGGACGTGAGAAGATGAACAATTTAGAACACACACAGTTTTTTAAAGTAGGACAGGAACAGAAATTAGGAGTAGAGGAAATTTTTGAGCAGGTATATGAAGCACTTGCAGAAAAGGGATACAATCCTGTGAACCAGATTGTAGGATATATTATGTCTGGTGATCCAACTTACATTACAAGTCATAAGAATGCAAGAAGCCTTATTATGAAGGTTGAACGTGATGAGTTAATTGAAGAAGCTGTGAAGTATTACATTAACAACAAGTTAAAATAATTAGAATATCGGATTTGAAATGCTCTGTAGAGAAGGTGAGTGCTAGCCTTTGTTATTGGAGCGCAGAATGTCGTAGATTTTCAAAGGACATTCTTTATTCTACAGGACGTTTATGCCCTTTGGACAAAGGATTGGATAATTATGTATTTTTGCCGAAGTTGAATAATTTAATGAATAATTAAAGGACTTAAATGCAAATAGAAGTATTAATGGCAATTAGTATTGGAAAGGCAAAATAATGAGATTATTAGGTTTGGATTTTGGCTCTAAAACTGTAGGGGTAGCAGTGTCTGATGAATTAGGACTTACGGCTACAGGTTTAGAAATTGTAAGAAGAACATCCCCAAACAAATTGAGAAAAACATTAGCCAGGATAGAAAAAATAATTGAAGAATATAATATTGAGAAAATAATTTTGGGCTATCCTATAATGTTAGATGGCAGTGAAGGGGAAAGAGTTGAGAAAACAAAAGAATTTGCTTCAATGCTTGAGAGAAGAACAGGCAAGGAAATTATATTTCAGGATGAAAGATTAACTACTGTTGAAGCATACGAAATAATGGATTTAATGGGAATCAAAAAAGAAGAGAGATATGATTACGTGGATATGGTTGCCGCAAAGGTCATACTTGAGGATTATCTTAATAGATAGGACAAATAACTAAAAATAACGCACAAGTAAGAATTAGAAAAATATGTAAAGTAAGAGGTTTTTTAATGGAAGAAAAGATTATTTTTGTAGACGAAGACGGAAATGAAATTGAAATGTATGTTATTGAAGAAACAAGAA
Source organism: Eubacterium sp. AF34-35BH (assembly GCF_003477765.1). Lineage (NCBI taxonomy): Bacteria > Bacillati > Bacillota > Clostridia > Eubacteriales > Eubacteriaceae > Eubacterium > Eubacterium sp. AF34-35BH. The sequence goes on along the minus strand of NZ_QUDZ01000010.1, from coordinate 14,917 downwards.
TTAACAATGTTAATTACCTTCTTGTAACAGATGATGAAGGTGACAGCGAAGAAGCAGAAGCATACATTTTGAAAGATATATCTAATGACGAAGATGAAGAAGCTGTATATGAAATAGTAGATGATGAGTCAGAGGTGGACTACATTGGCAGAGTATTTTCAGAGTTACTTGAAGATATCGATATTACTACAGAAGATTAGTTGTCTGAAATTTCGGGCGTTAGTATGAAAGGTCTTTTATAGACCTTTTTATTGTGAAAAGAGGAGGATTTTGTTAAATAATGAGCGACAATTCGAAGATTAAAATAATTCCTCTAGGTGGTTTAGAGGAAATCGGAATGAACATGACAGCATTCGAATACAATGACGGCATCATTGTAGTTGATTGTGGCTTATCATTCCCATCTGATGATATGTTAGGAATTGACTGTGTAATTCCTGATATTACATTTTTAAAGGAAAACATTAAGAAGGTAAAAGGTTTTGTAATCACTCATGGTCACGAAGATCATATTGGTGCATTACCATACGTTTTAAAAGAAATAAATGTACCTGTTTACGCAACAAAGCTTACAATGGGTATTATTGAAGGAAAGCTTAAAGAGCATGAATTATTAAAGGCTGTTAAGCGTAAAGTTGTTAAGTTCGGACAGAGTATTCACTTAGGTGATTTTAGAATAGAATTTATTAGAACAAATCATAGTATTGCAGATGCAGCAGCACTTGCAATCCACACTCCTGAAGGCATTATTGTGCATACAGGAGATTTTAAGGTTGATTACACACCTGTTTTCGGTGATGCAATTAATTTGGCTAGATTTAGTGAACTTGGGAAAAAAGGTGTACTTGCTCTTATGTGCGATAGTACAAATGCGTTAAGACCGGGATTTACACCTTCTGAAAGAACAGTAGGAAAAACATTCGATCATATATTTTCTGAGCATACCGATGGTAGAATTATCATCGCAACATTTGCATCAAACGTTGACAGAGTTCAACAGATTATCAACACTGCATGTAAATATAAAAGAAAAGTTATTGTTGAAGGAAGAAGTATGGTAAACATTATTTCTGTTGCAAGAGAAATGGGTTACTTGAAAATTCCTGAAAATACATTAATCAGCATAGAAGAAATGGATAGTTATACAGACAACCAGTTAGTTCTTATTACTACAGGTAGTCAGGGTGAATCAATGGCAGCCTTGTCACGTATGGCAGCATCTCTTCATAGAAAAGTACACATTAAGCCTAGCGATACAATCGTATTTAGTTCAACACCTATACCGGGAAATGAAAAAGCGGTTACAAAGGTAATAAACGAGTTGTATCAGCAGGGGGCAGAAGTAATATTCCAGGATACTCACGTATCAGGACATGCATGTCAGGAAGAAATTAAGCTTATGTATGCTTTAGTTAAGCCAAAATATTCAATTCCTGTTCATGGTGAATATCAGCATTTAAAAGAACATGGAAGATTAGCAGAGAACATGGGCATTCCAAAAGAAAATATTTTCATTATGGAATCAGGTGACGTTCTTGCGTTAAACAAGGAATCTGCTAAGGTTGAAGGAAAAGTCCCTGCAGGTTCAGTTTTAGTAGACGGACTTGGCGTTGGTGATGTTGGAAACATTGTTTTAAGAGACAGACAGAACTTAGCTGAAAATGGAATTATTATAGTTGTATTAACTTTAGAAAAATACACAAATCAGATTTTGGCAGGACCTGACATTGTAACAAGAGGTTTTGTATATGTAAGAGAATCTGAGAATTTAATTGAAAATGCCAAAGAAGTAGTTACAGAAGCTTTACTTGACTGTTTGGAAAGCAAAAATGTTGATTGGGGCAAAATCAAAATGGTAGTAAAAGATAGTCTTGGCGAATATTTATGGAAGACTATGAAGAGAAGTCCAATGATTTTACCAATAATTATGGAAGTGGAATAGTTAGGAGTTTGTATGAGTAATAGTAAAACATCAAAAGGATTTGCTAATGTTTCAATAAAAGTGTGCAAGTATATAATAATGGCTGTTATTATCATTGTTTGTGCAACAGCAGCTTACAATTTTGGAACAAAAATATTTTACTCAGCAGGAGTTGAAGCAAAGCCGGGAACAGACATGACTGTTACTATCAAAAAAGGAACAACCATAAAAGAGTTGGCGAATACTCTTGAAGAGTACGGTATAATAAGTGACACTACGGTTTTCAGAGTGCAGGCGTATGTATATAATACTAAAAGCATAAAAGCCGGTCAGTATACATTTAACACATCTCAGAATGCAGAGGAAGTTTTTAACAAGATTAAAGAAGGACCGGAGAAAACAAAGAGTACAAAGTCAACAAAGACTAAGGCAAAATCTAAATCATCTAAATAAAGTTGGTAGATTTTTATAGGATATTTAAGTGTATTAGAAAACGATTTAAATGGTTTAAATTGTAATTGAGTCTAAAAAAGGAAAATAATATGATAGTAGAAGAAAGAATCGTATCGTATATTAACTCTTTAGAAAAAGAAAATTCTCCTGTTTTAGAGGAAATAGAAAAAGAGGCAAGGAAGGATGGCGTGCCGATTATTAGAAAGGAAATGGAAAGTTTTCTTAGGGTTATGCTGTCAATAAAAAAGCCGATGAGAATATTAGAGCTGGGTACCGCAGTAGGGTACTCAGCCATTTTAATGAGTGAATGTATTAATGAAAAAGGACAAATCATAACAATTGAAAATTATGACAAGAGAATTCCAATTGCAAAAGAAAATATAAAAAAAGCTGGCAGGGAAAATGTGATAAAGTTACTTGAAGGCGATGCGATGGAAATAATGCCAACTCTTGAAAGCAACCAGTTTGACTTTGTTTTTATGGATGCGGCAAAGGCACAATATATTCATTTCCTTCCGGAAGTTTTGCGTTTAATGAAAAAAGATGCAGTTTTAATTACGGATAATGTTTTACAGGAAGGAGACCTGATTCAGTCAAAGTACGTTGTAAGAAGACGTGACAGAACCATTCATAAACGAATGAGAGAATATTTGGAAGTGGTAAAAAATCATCCACAACTTGAAACATCAATTGTGCCAATTGGCGATGGAATCACAATGTCAGTAAAAAAATAGAAAGGAAGGCTTGTGCGATTTGGTACTAGAATAAAGTGCTAAAAAGTAATTGCCAGGTAAAATAAAATGAGAAAACCTGAATTATTAGTTCCGGCAAGTAGCTTGGAAGTGTTAAAAACAGCAGTAAGATATGGTGCAGATGCTGTGTATATTGGTGGTGAAGTATTTGGGCTAAGAGCTAAAGCAAAGAATTTTACATTAGAAGAAATGGCAGAAGGTGTGAACTTCGCTCACGAACATGGAGTGAAAGTGTATGTTACAGCTAATATTTTAGCCCATAATGCAGATTTAGAACCTGTTAAGGCATATTTCAATGACTTAAAGAAAGTAAATCCCGATGCACTAATTATTGCTGATCCTGCAATTTTTACAATTGCAAAAGAAATATTGCCTGAAATGGAACTTCATATTAGTACACAGGCGAACAATACTAATTACGGTACTTACAATTTCTGGTGGAACCTTGGCGCAAAAAGAGTTGTGTCAGCCAGAGAACTTTCGATTAAAGAAATAAAAGAAATCAGAGAACACATACCTGATGATATGGAGATAGAAACTTTTGTTCATGGAGCAATGTGTATTTCATATTCAGGAAGATGCCTTCTTAGTAGTTTTATGGCAGGACGAGATGCCAACAAAGGTGCCTGTACTCACCCATGCCGTTGGAAATATGCGGTAATGGAAGAGAACCGTCCGGGACAGTATATGCCAATTGAAGAAAATGAAAGAGGAACTTATATTTTCAATTCAAAAGATTTGTGCATGATAGAACATATACCTGAATTAATTGATGCAGGAATTGATAGTTTCAAAATTGAAGGTAGAATGAAAACAGCCTTGTATGTTGCCACAGTTGCAAGAACATACAGAATGGCAATTGACGATTATTTAGAAGATCCTAAAAAGTACGAAATGAATTTGCCAAAGTATAGAACATTTATTTCACAGTGCACATACAGACAGTACACAACAGGATTTTTCTTTGGAAAACCTGATGAAACTACACAGATATACGATTGCAATGTATACGAAAGAGATTACGTGTACTTAGGAATTGTAGGCAACCAAGTTGGCAAAATGGAATACAGCCTTGAGCAGAAAAACAAATTTTATCAGGGACAGAAAATTGAAGTAATGAAAGCTGACGGAAACGATATAGAAGTGGAAGTTGTTTCAATTAAGGACGAAGAGGGCAACGAAATGGAAAGCTGTCCACATCCAAAACAGAAGCTTAAGATTAACCTTGGAATCGAGTTGGAAAAAGGGGACATCTTGAGAGTGAAGGAACAGTAGAAAGAATAGTAAGGGCAACCAAATGGCATTTTTAATATGTTGTTTGGTTGCCCTTTTTGTGTGTTAAGGGAAAGTTGTACGAAGTCAAAACAGGAAAAGGACATCCAAAAGCAATCGGTAAGAGTTAAAAGGATGCCCTAGCGATGACATTGAAAAAATAACTAAACATTTCTAGACATGCACGAGAAACTGTAGCCTATCATAAAATATAATTAAGTATGTCGCGAGGTGAAATGTGTGAAGACTTTTTTAGAGCCTTTGACACCTGCGGAAGAGAGAGTGTGGATAGAAAAACTTGAAAAGGGAGATAAAGAAGCTAAAGACATACTAATTGAACGGAACCTAAGGCTGGTTGCTCATATTGCCAAAAAATATAGTAGTGAAAATAGAGATAATGACGACTTAATTTCCATTGGCATAATCGGGTTGATAAAGGCGGTTAATACTTTTAATACAGGAAAAGGAAGCCGTCTTGCAACCTATGCTGCAAAATGCATTGAAAACGAACTTTTAATGATGCTTCGTGGAGAGAAAAAGAAAAGCAGGGAAGTTTCCTTAAATGAGCCAATAGGAATGGATAAAGAGGGCAATACCATTAATTTGCTGGATGTGGTTGAAATGGATGAACCAGGGGCGTTAGACGCAATAGAAAAAGCCGAGGATATAGTACGGGTTAGACAGTATGTGGAGAAAAATTTAAACCAAAGGGAGAGAGAAATAATTAATAAAAGATACGGCTTAAATGGAGAAGCACCTGTAACCCAGAGAAAAGTAGGAGAAGAAATGGGGATATCCAGAAGCTATGTAAGTAGAATTGAGAAAAAAGCTTTAGAAAAATTAAAAAAAGCCTTTGACAATACAAATACTATGTGATAATATCATAAAAACAAAATGTTGCGTTAAAACAACAAGGAGGGACTTATGGTATGCAGAATTAATTGTGCCACAATAACAGGGGTAGACGTACTGCCGGTTATTGTGGAGACTGATATATGTAATGGCCTACCATCATTTGATATGGTAGGTCTTTTATCATCAGATATTAAAGAATCAAGAGAAAGAGTTAGAACCGCCATTAAGAATTCAGGTTTTATGATACTGCCGAAAAGAATAACAATAAATTTTTCACCGGGAAATATTCGAAAAACAGGAACTTATTTTGACCTGCCAATAGCAGTTTCTATATTGAAGGCTTTGGAGATTTTACAATGTGACGTGGAGGGTAAAATGTTTGTTGGGGAACTAAGCTTGGATGGTAGAGTTGTTTCTGTAAACGGAATTTTACCAATTGTGTTGCATGGGCTTGAAAACGGAATCAAAGAGTGTTTTGTGCCGAAAGCAAACGTAAATGAATGTAGTTTTGTAGAAGGGATAAAAGTAATCGGAGTGGAGAATCTTAACGAGCTTGTAATGATGCTGACTACAGGGAAATACGAACCAATTCATAAAGTAAAAATAAACAGCCAAAGCGAGTATGCAGGCAAAGATTTTAAATACATAAAAGGTCAGGTGCAGGGCAGAAAAGGCGCTGAGATTGCGGCAGCAGGAATGCATAATCTTTTACTGGTGGGACCACCTGGAACAGGAAAAACAGCCATCGCAAAAGCGCTGCCTACGATTCTGTCCAGAATGTCGAAAGAGGAAATAATTGAAATATCAAAAATACAAAGTATAGCGGGCATTTTAGAAGAGGGACTTGTTACCAAAAGACCCTTTAGAAGTCCACATCACACAACAACAGTTACGGCACTTACAGGCGGTGGCATTAATCCAAAACCCGGTGAAATGACATTGGCACATGGCGGTGTTTTGTACATGGACGAGTTCCCTGAATTTTCAAGAGCGGTAATGGAGACTTTAAGACAGCCGCTAGAGGATAGAAAAATAGTAGTTTCAAGGGCAAATGGCACTTACAGTTTCCCAGCGGATTTTGTTTTAATGGCGTCAATGAATCCTTGCAGGTGTGGCTACTATCCTGATAGAAACAAATGTAACTGTACTGAAAATGATGTGAAAAAATATTTAGAAAAAGTCAGTGGGCCAATACTGGACCGAATGGATTTGTGCGTACACATGAACCCGGTTTCTTTTATGGAAATAAAAAGTGACAAAGAGCAGGAATCTTCGGAAGAAATCAGAAAGCGTGTGGATTTGGCGGCGGCAATTCAAAGGGAAAGGTATAAATACGAAAACTTTAATTATAATAGTCAATTACAAGGGGAGTTTATAGAGAAATACTGTGCCTTGGACAGGAAAGAAGAGAAACTCATAAAAGACGTTTATGAGAAAATGAATTTAAGCGTGAGAGCTTACGAAAAAATATTAAAAGTAGCAAGAACAATTGCGGATTTAAAAGGAAAAAATAAAATATCAACAGAAGATTTGGCAGAGGCCATTAGTTTTAAGACAATAGAAAGTGTGGGGTAAATGGAAAAGAGAGATTATTGGGCATGGCTTGCATCAAACGAATACTTTTATTTTGATAAAATACAGAAGATTTTAAAAGTGTATGGCACAGCGGAAAATTTATATAATATTAGCGAAAAGAAGTTAATGTCAGATGATAGAATGTCACCGGAAGATATAAGAAATATTGTTGAATCAAGGGATAAATTTAATAAGGAAGATTTTTATGAAAAGCTAAAGGAAAAAGACATAAATTTTGTGACCGTTGAAGATGAAGATTATCCGGAAAATTTGAAACCTTACGACCACAGACCATATTATTTATTTTATAAGGGAAGTTTGCCTGACTGTAAGAAACCAATTGTGGCAATGGTAGGGGCGAGAGCCTGTTCAGGTTACGGCAGAAACATGGCAAAAAAGCTTGCAGAAGATTTGTCAAAAGCAGGTGTGCAGATAATTAGTGGTATGGCTAGGGGAATTGATACATATAGTCAATTAGGAGCCATTGTGGGAGAAACGGCAACTTTTTCGGTAGTTGGAACAGGTGTGGACGTGTGCTACCCAACAGAAAACATAGAATTGTATAATGACATATTGAAAAAAGGTGGAATTATATCTGAGTATCCGCCGGGTAGTAAAGCCTTAGCGTGGCATTTTCCACAAAGAAATCGAATAATAAGCGGTTTGTCTGACAAGGTTGTTGTAGTTGAAGCAAAAGAAAAAAGCGGTTCCCTTATAACTGTTGAATGGGCGTTGGAGCAGGGCAGGGATGTTATGGCAGTTCCCGGCAGAGTTGGGGACAAATTAAGTGGTGGCACGAACAGGTTAATTAAGAATGGTGCAGGCATTGTAACATCGGCAAATGATATAATATCTGAGCTTAAATACTTCGTATTTAATAAGGCTGATGAGAAAAATACCGAAGAAAAAATACTTGAAAAAGAATTTTTGATGTTGTATAGTGAGTTAGGTTTACAGCCGAAAAATATATATGAATTAATGGAAAACACAGGATTAAAGTATGAAAAGCTAGTTGAGATGTTGTTACAATTACAATTGAAAGGGCTAGTGGAACAACCATCATACAATTATTATTCAAGGCTGAGTTGATATTTTTTCAAAAAGGAGTATTTATGGCAAAGTATCTTGTGATCGTGGAATCACCAGCAAAAGTTAAAACAATTAAAAAATTCTTAGGTTCAAATTATGAAGTTGTAGCTTCAAACGGACATGTAAGGGATATGCCAAAAAGCACAATGGGAATTGACTTTGAAAATGATTATGAACCAAAATATATTACAATCAGAGGAAAGGGTGAGAAGTTAGCAGAACTTCGTCGCTGTGTAAAAAAAGCGGACAAAGTATATTTGGCAACTGACCCGGACCGCGAGGGAGAAGCAATTTCATGGCATTTATCAAAGGCTTTGAAATTAGAAAACAAAAAAAGTGCAAGAATAACATTTAACGAAATTACAAAACCGGCAGTTAAGGAGTCACTAAAACATCCAAGAGAAATTAATATGAATCTTGTAGACGCACAGCAGGCAAGACGTGTAATGGACAGAATGGTTGGTTACAGCATCAGCCCACTTTTATGGATGAAAATTAAAAGAGGACTTAGTGCAGGTCGTGTTCAGTCAGTAGCACTTAGAATGTTATGTGACAGAGAAGAAGAAATAAACGCATTTATACCAAAAGAATATTGGGACATGGATGCCGTTTTAAAATACAAAAACAAAGAATTCACTGTAAGTTTTTACGGTGATAAAAAAGGAAAAGTAGAAATTACAGGAAAAGAGCAGCTTGATAAAATTATCGAACAGATAAAAGACAGCAAGTTCTCTGTAAATGACATAAAAAAAGGAAACCGTACAAGAAAAGCACCTATTCCATTTACAACAAGTACAATGCAGCAGGAAGCTTCAAAAGCACTTAATTTTTCAACACAGAAAACAATGCGTATAGCACAGCAGTTATATGAAGGTGTGGAGATAAAAGGGCGTGGAAGCATAGGTCTTATTACTTACCTTCGTACAGATTCCACAAGAGTATCTGAAACAGCAGAAGCACAGGTAAAGGAATTTATTGAAGGCAACTACGGTGATGATTATATGGCAACAGAAATTGTTTCTAAGAAGTCATCTAAAAAAATTCAGGACGCTCACGAAGCTATCAGACCTACAGACGTATCACTTACACCTGACATGGTAAAAGCACAGCTTCCAAGAGACCAGTTCAGACTTTATCAGTTGATTTGGAAAAGATTTGTTGCAAGCAGAATGAAAAATGCAGTCTATGATACATTTAATGTAAAAATCGGTGCAGGAGAATATGTATTTAACGCATCAACTTCAAAAATCGGTTTTGACGGTTTTATGAAAATATACACAGACAGCGACAACGAAAAAGTTGTAACAAACAATACAATTGCAAAACTTGACAAAGACTCAGAGTTAGAATTTGTTAAGTTTGAAGAAAATCAGCATTTTACACAGCCACCTGCTCATTTTACAGAAGCGGCTTTAGTAAAGGCAATGGAAGAACAGGGCATTGGTCGTCCAAGTACCTATGCACCAACAATCGGAACTATTGTTGGCAGAAGATATGTAACAAAGGAAAAGAAGAATCTTTACGTTACAGAATTAGGGGAAGCAGTAAACAACGTAATGAAAACAGCATTTAGCGTTATCGTAGATACAGAATTTACAGCGAACATGGAATCACTTTTGGACTCTGTTGAAGAAGGCAAGATTGAGTGGAAGACAATTATCAGAAACTTTTACCCTGATTTGGAATTAATGGTAAAGGACGCTGAACAGAAACTTGAAAAGATTCAGATAGCAGATGAAGAATCAGATGAAATTTGTGAGGAATGTGGCAGAAGAATGGTTATTAAATACGGACCACATGGAAAATTCCTTGCATGTCCGGGATTCCCAGAATGTAGAAATACAAAACCTTATCTTGAAAAGGTTGGTGTTCCTTGTCCAAAATGTGGCAAAGACGTGGTATACCGCATGACAAAAAAAGGCAGACGTTACTACGGATGTATTGACGGCCCTGAATGTGATTTTATGTCATGGCAGAAACCATCAACTAAGAAGTGTCCACAGTGCGGTGGCTACATGGTAGAAAAAGGAAATAAGTTGGCATGTGCTGATGCCCAGTGTGGATATGTAGAGCCAAAGAAGGAGACAAATTAGTAGATTCAATGCTCGGTGTTGGATATGGAGGGTCATGGAGCCAAACTGGCAGGTTTCGGTATCTGGTATAGGATATGCGGAGTTGAGTAAGATAAAGTTACATGTTTGATGTGAATAGCAAAAAAAATGAAATTGAAGTATTAATGCGAGCAGCATTAAATAAGATTGTAGGATTAATGTAAGCAGCATTAAATAAAATTAAAATATGGGACTGGTAAAAACAACTAATACATAACGTAAAAAGTTGTTGCACCGGTCCTGTTTTTGTGTTATGATATTTGAGTTGCATTAAGCACATCTGTGGAGATACAGGCGGGTGCCCTTGCTCGGGGTTGTCTGATTCGGGGAAGCAGATGGAAGGTATGGTATTTGCCGTAGGTTTACGGAACGATACCAAAAATAATTATTAAAAACCAGGAGGTATTAAAATGAGCGTTATTTCAATGAAACAGTTATTAGAAGCAGGTGTTCATTTTGGACATCAGACAAGAAGATGGAACCCTAAGATGGCTCCATACATCTACACAGAAAGAAATGGTATCTACATCATCGACTTACAGAAGTCAGTAGGTAAAGTAGATGAAGCTTACAAAGCAGTATCAGACATCGCAGCTGATGGTGGTTCAATCCTTTTCGTAGGAACAAAGAAGCAGGCACAGGAAGCTGTTAAGGAAGAAGCACAGAGATGTGGTATGTACTACGTTAACGAAAGATGGTTAGGTGGTATGCTTACAAACTTCAAGACTATCCAGTCAAGAATTAAGAGATTAAAAGATATCGAAAGAATGTCAGAAGATGGTACATTTGATGTTCTTCCTAAGAAGGAAGTTGTAAACATCAAGAAGGAATGGGACAAGCTTGAAAAGAACCTTGGTGGTATCAAGGAAATGAAGAGAATCCCAGATGCAATCTTCGTTGTAGATCCTAAGAAGGAAAAGATTTGTGTTCAGGAAGCACATGCACTTGGAATTAAGTTAATCGGTATTGCAGATACAAACTGTGATCCAGAAGAATTAGATTACGTTATCCCAGGTAACGATGATGCTATCAGAGCAGTAAAACTTATTGTTTCTAAGATGGCTGACGCAGTTATCGAAGCTAACCAGGGTGAAGAAATGGTTGCTGAAGAAGCTGCAGCAGATGCTGAATAATTAACAGATTTTTGATTTTAGGAGGAATAGAAATATGACAATTACAGCAGCAATGGTAAAAGAATTAAGAGAATTAACAGGCGCTGGTGTTATGGCTTGTAAAAAAGCTTTAGTTGAAACTGATGGTGATCAGGAAGCAGCTATCGAAGTTTTAAGAAAAAAAGGTGAAGCTACAGCTGTAAAGAAATCAGGTAGAATCGCAGCTGAAGGTATCGTATACACAACAGTTAAAGACGGTAAGGCAGCAATCGTTGAAGTTAACTCAGAAACAGACTTCGTTGCTAAGAACGAAAAGTTCCAGACATTCGTTGCTAACGTTGCAAACCAGATTGTTGATTCATCAGCAACTGATATGGATACATTCATGGCTGAACCATGGGAACTTGATACTACAAAGACTGTAAAAGACGAATTAGTATCACAGATTGCAGTAATCGGAGAAAACATGAACATCAGAAGATTTGAAAGAATCGAATCAGACGGTGTTATCGCATCATACATTCATGCAGGTGGAAAGATTGGTGTATTAGTTGAAGCTGATGCTCCAGAAAACGACACTGTAACAGCAGCAATTAAGACAATTGCTATGCAGATTGCAGCTATGAACCCACAGTATGTTTCAAGAAACGACATTTCAGCAGACGAACTTGCTAAGATGAGAGAAATCACAATTGACAGTGCTTTAAATGAACCAGATTCACTTCCAAAGCCAATCCAGAAGGATATCTTTGCAGAAGCTTTAAGCCAGAACGTATTCAACGATGAAGACAAAGCTATCTACGAAGAAAAGCAGAATGATAAATATTTATTCAACTTCCTTTCAAACGAAGCAAAGGCTTCATTAAGCTCAATTGCTATGGCTAAGAAAGCTGAAATCATGGAAAACAAGATCTTCAACGGTTTGGTAGAAGGTCGTGTATCTAAACAGTTAAAAGAAGTATGTCTTCTTGATCAGACATACGTTATGGCTGCTGACGGAAAGCAGACAGTTGCTAAGTACCTTGATGAAGTATCAAAAGAAGTTGGCGCTACTGTAGCAATTAAGAAATTCGTTCGTTTCGAAACTGGTGAAGGTATCGAAAAGAAAGAAGAAAACTTCGCAGAAGAAGTTGCAGCACAGATGAAATAAATTGTAAGTTATCATAACTTGATATTATAAAAAAAGAATTCTATTTTATAATGGGTGAAAACCCACATTATAGAGGAGAAAATCCCTTAAATGTACTATTTTTAGTATGTTTGAGGGATTTTTTTTGCTTTCTGAATCCTGAAAATGCAAAATATCTTAAATTCATAAAATATCATAAATTATCACGTCTTATCGTAGAATTTTGGTTTATTTTGGTTTGATTTGGGAAAATTTTGGTTCAACCAAATTAGATGCGAAGTCTTCATGTTTCTTTAGTAAGACGAAAATGTAACAGAATAATCAGAGTCGATATGAGTTTTCATTCTAAAAATTATATAAGGAGGAAGAAAGAAATGTGTAAGGTAATTGCAATAGCAAACCAGAAGGGTGGAGTAGGAAAAACTACTACAACAGTTAATTTAGGTATTGGATTAGCAAGAAAGGGGAAAAGGGTTCTGCTAATAGATGCAGATCCACAGGGTAGCATGACAGTAAGTCTTGGAATTGATGAACCAGACAAGATTGAGTATTCATTAGCAAATGTGTTAATGGACGTTGTAAATGAGGAAAAAATTGATTATAAGAAAATTATTTTAAAACATGAAGAAAATATTGATTTTATCCCGGCAAACATAGAGTTGGCAGGATTAGAGGTTTCTATGGTTAATGTAATGAGTAGAGAATTAGTAATGAAAAGATTTATTTCTAATATAAAAGAAAACTATGACTATATTCTCATTGACTGTATGCCAAGTCTTGGAATGATAACCATTAATGCACTTGTGTGTGCCAATTCAGTACTAATTCCTGTTCAGGCATCGTATTTACCGGTAAAAGGATTACAACAGTTAATAAAGACGATAAGCAGAGTAAGAAAACAAATAAATCCGGAACTAAAACTAGAAGGTATGGTTATGACAATGGTAGATATGCGTTCTAACTATACAAAGGACATATTAATGGCATTAGAGAGCACCTACGGAGAAACAATTGGAATATTTGACAGCAGAATACCAATGTCAGTGAGAGCTGCAGAAACAAGTGCTGAGGGGAAGAGTATATATATTCATGATCCAAAGGGAAAAGTGGCAAGAAGTTATGAAGAATTAACAGAGGAGGTGCTTGTAAATGAGTAAAGTAAGAGAAAAAATAAAATTAACAAGTTACGATGAATTATTGAAAGTGGAAACAACAGACGGATTAAAAGAAATAGATGTAGATAAATTACATGATTTTAGCAATCATCCATTTAAGGTGTCGGATGATGAAAAAATGGAAGAATTAACAGAGTCAATAAGGGAAAGAGGCGTACTTCTTCCTATATTGGTTAGGAAAACAAATGACGAAGAATACGAGATAATATCGGGGCATAGAAGAACACATGCAGCAAGGCTTGCAGGAATTGAAAAGGTGCCGGTTATTATAAGAGAATTAAGTGATGACGATGCAACAATAGTAATGGTTGATTCAAACATTCAAAGGGAAGAAATACTTCCAAGTGAAAAAGCCTATGCATTTCAAATGAAACTTGAAGCGATTCACCATAAAGGAATAAAAGGAGCAGAAAGCAGGGAAGTTGTAGGAGAGGCAAATGGCTTGTCAGGGAGACAGGTATCACGATACATAAAACTTACTAATCTGTTACCGGAGTTACTTGAAATGGTAGATGAAAAAAAGATTGCCATAAAACTTGCAGTGGAAATAGCAGAATTGTCAGAGAATGAACAGCAGGATATTTTAGATTATTTCAATCTTGGATATAAGGTTAGTTTAGAGCAGATTAAGGCAATTAAAAATAAGGAAAAATCAACAGACATCATTGAAAGAACGGAAGAGAAAACTAAGGAGAGTGCAAAGGTTACAATATCCCGAAAGAAACTTAATCAGTATTTTCCTGAAAATTATACAAAGGCGGAAATGGAGAACATAATTTACCAGTTATTGGAGAAATGGAAGAGTGATGGTTATGACATTTGATTATTATTATGGAGCTCAGGCAGAGCAGTTTAATTTCATAAGAATTCCCAAAGCAATGATTGTAGACCCAATGTTTGAAGATTTGTCAGTCAATGCAAAACTTCTTTATGGAGTTTTGCTTGACCGAATGAACCTGTCAATGAAGAACAGATGGTTCGATTCAGAAAACAGAGTGTACATAATTTATCAAATTGCAGAAATAATGGAGGACTTTAACTTTAGTAAAAAGACAGCTGTAAGATATTTAAATGAGCTTGAAAATTTTGGATTGGTTGAAAAGAAAAGAAGAGGTTTG
>NZ_QUDZ01000010.1:0-345 GCF_003477765.1 Eubacterium sp. AF34-35BH | reverse complement strand
AATTTTGGATTGGTTGAAAAGAAAAGAAGAGGTTTGGGACTTCCAAGCCTCTTATATGTAAAGAATTTTGTTGTGTTTCAGGACCATTCGGAGCCTGATGACACAGATTTTGATGATGTAGCAGAAGATGACAATTTGAATGAAAATATGGAAACTTCAAGAGGTATACAGAGAGAAACTTCCAGAGGTGTAGGAACTCACACTTCAAGAAGTGTAGATATGGAAACTTCTAAAGGTGTACAGAAGGAAACTTTAAGAGGTGTAGGAACTTACACTTCAAGAAGTGGAGATGTGGAAACTTCTAAAAGTGTACGACAGGTTACATCAAGAGGAGTAAAAAGTGAA
>NZ_QUDZ01000001.1:428957-429177 GCF_003477765.1 Eubacterium sp. AF34-35BH | reverse complement strand
TTCACTTTTTACTCCTCTTGATGTAACCTGTCGTACACTTTTAGAAGTTTCCATATCTGCACTTCTTGAAGTGTAAGTTTCTACACCTCTTAAAGTTTCCGCCTGTACACCTTTAGAAGTTTCCACATCTCCACTTCTTGAAGTGTAAGTTCTTACACCTCTGGAAATTTCTCTCTGTATACCTCTTGAAGTTTCCATATTTTCATTCAAATTGTCATCT